>LGFQ01000004.1 GCA_001508935.1 Synergistales bacterium 54_24 | reverse complement strand
ATCGATTTCTTGATCCTCTTCCATCGTCCTTCAAACGTGTTGTCGACAATCCTCTCTCCCTCTGCATCCGTCACCGTGCATCCTCCTAAAGGTATGTCCTCCTCGCGCACGGCCGACACTCTATCGCACTGAGATAAAAACCTTCCATCGCCTCTTCCCACGACTACAACCGCCATCCCGTCTATTTCCCTCAGCGCCTCATTTAAGAGTGTCCTCATTGCCCTTGCGTAGCGCTCTTCGTCTTGTCTTATCGTCATTAATGTCTTCGTTATGCGCTTTTCGGCTGACAGTAGCAATTCATCGGAAAAGGCGAGGAGCCTTTCTCTTCCCAACTTTTGCGTGCGTCTTGCAACCAGCTTAAGGTTTTCGTCGTAGCGCCTATTCAGATCTTGCTGGATAGCTATGACCCTTTTCTCTACCGCCGAGCGAGAGTTCGCGATCAGCTCCTCCAACTCCCTTTCGAGGCGCTTCTCCAAATCGGAGATCTTGCGCTCGTATTCTTCATTTAGAGAACGCTTGAACGCCTCGATTTCTTCTTCGGTAGCCGCAAAGCGCGGTAGATCAGGCATCTCGTTATGCGAACTGGAGGATGAGCATGATTGCCACAACGAAGCCCAAGATGACCATCGTCTCGGGAATGGCTTCGAGGATGATCATTGTGCCCGCTGTCTCCGGTTTCTCCGCCACTGTGCCAGCTCCTGCGCTTCCGATCCTTGCTTGCGCGTAGGCCGTCGCTAAAGCTGGAATGCTCACTGCGAGGGCTGCTGCCAAAGCTATTAACGCCTTTTCCACACGAGGCTCCCCCTTTTCCTTGCGAATGGTTTGTATTCCTTCCCGCCGCCCTTGTAGAACTTCCCCAGAAATTCCACGTAATGCAAGCGGGCTGCGTGCAGGCCAGATCCGGCTACCGCTAAAATCAGATTTAGAAGATGAATAGAAAGTGCCAAGAAGATGCCGATAAAAGATACCCCCAGGGCATCGACGAAACGAGACGCTACGACGGCCAAGATGGCCGATGAAAGCCCTATGGCGGCTATGCGCACGTAGCTCAAAATGTTTCCCACAGCTCCTATGGTCTCCACGAGCCCTCCGAGAAAGCCGACCTTGAGGAGAAGGAGCAATCCCACGATGGTAATTGAGATTGAAAGAGTGAAAAACGACTTCGGAAGCCATCCCTTGACGTGCACCAAAGCGATTATCAGTGCCGTTATGAGCAATATGTTGGCCAAGCGTTCCATCCACATGTGATTATCCTTGTGCCTGAGGCCGTGCAAAAAACCGACGAATAACCCCAAAAGCACATGTACGACGCCAAGGCCTACGCTAAAAGAAATCACGGGCAAAACTGCCTGGCTGCGTTCCACCCATAAGGGTTCCATATGGATGAGGCGATGCCCGAGGTCCCCGAAAAGCTCGCCAAAGGCGACTCCCCAGAAGGCGCTCCAACAGGCCATGTGGATGATAACAGACCCGATGTCGCGCCACAGCTCTCTTTTGCACTTGCGCCGCAAGAGCCACCCCAGCACGCCCATAATTACTGCGTAGCCGATGTCTCCAACCATACACCCCGCGAAGAAAGGGAAAAAGATGGCGATCAAAGCGGTGGGATCCATCTCGTCGTAACGGGGTACTGGAAGGAGTTTAAGGAAGATCTCGAAGGGTTTAAATTGGGAGGGATTGTCCAACGCAGTAGGGACCTCGTGCCATTCCTCGCTTGAGGGGTAGCGCCATTGTATTAAAATCCTACCGTTAAAGCGCTCCTTTAGCCTTGCGGTAAGAGTTTCCAGCACTTCCTCCGGTATCCATCCCTCGATGACGAACATGCCTCCGTTTTCTTTGACCGCAAGCTGCTTAACTGTCAGTTGGTCTAATTTTTCTTCGATCAAAAAATAGAGCGCGGCCAAGTGAGGGCCCCATTCCTCCCTACATCTCTCGAGCTCCTCGTCTATGGATTTTAGTCTTTTAGGCACCCAAGAGAGCTTCTTTTCAAGCGCTTCAATGGATTTGAGGAGACCTTCTCCCTTTGTTTCGTCCGGTGGATGCCACGGCATCCCACCGGTTAAGCGCATGAAATCCTCCGCTATTTCTTCGCCTTGAGGGTCTACGCTTATGGCCAAAATTGCCTCGTTGTCTTTAAGCTGTACGCTGTGATGTGAAAGGTAAGGCCTTTCTTTCGGCGAAGTGACAACTTTAAGACGCGACCTCAATTGGGAGAGCGCTCTGGCATGAGATTTGTGATCGAGCCGCCATATTGATACGCACTTGCCCTTGGACACTTCCTCCTCGAGGAAGGTTTGGAAATGATACGCTATTTGATGGGTCATCCTGAGAGATCTCAACGTCTCCATCAAGGACGAACGCTCTTCGAGGAGGAGGTGCAGCCTCCTTTTGAACTCTTCCAAGCTCTTCGCTATTTCGTCTACAACTTCCGGGCTTTCAAATCGGATCTTTCCTCTGGCCCCTAAGAGGGTTTCATCGCTGATCTTGTCCCACTCTTTCCAACCTAAAGCTTCTACCATGCCCAGAATTGTAGCGCCGAGCAGGCGCAATCCTTTAAGTTCCTCGCTGGAAAGCGGCGGAGCGCTCGGAATATCGAGGTGTAGCATGCCCAACTCGTGGAGTTCTTCTACGATTGCATCCTTTTCGCTGCCGATTCCCCATACGGCAACGCGAACCATCTCCACTATCACGCTTTTATATCCCCTCCAGACTCACCGAGGATTGCACTCACGGCAAAATCGACGATCTCACCGAGAAGGGCATTTCGATCTATCGTATCGGTTAGACGCCGGTACTTTTCCTCCATTTCTGTTCTTAACCTCTCTTCCTCTTGGGCGAGGTCAGCTTCGAGCTCCTTCCACTTTTCCATGGCTTGCTTAAGGGAAAGTTCCTCCAGTTCCTCCAGGCGCTCAAGCGCCTCAAGGCGCCGTTTTTCTAAGGTTTTTCGCTTAGCCTCAAGCTGTTCTTCCAGTTGTAGCCTACAGCGCTCAAGCTCGGCCTCCACGTCCCAGGTCGCGCTATGGTCTTCCTTCATGGGCTTCCTCCATTAGAAATTCGCAAAAGGCGCTGCGGTCTATGATACCGAGAAGCCTCCCTTCTTTCACTACGGGGAGGCGTTTTATTCTCTTCCGTATCATCAAATCTGCCACAGTCATGAGGCTAACCTCAGGCTCGACACATATCGGATCGCGATTCATGAACTCCCCTACCGACTTATGTCCCAACCTGCCGAGACGCTCTATGAGATTTCCTTCCGAATTGTCCAAGAAGCCCTTCTGGGCTAATATTTCCAGATAAGTTGGCAGGGCAAACCTTAGAATGTCGCTCTCCGAGAGAAAGCCCACCAGTATCCAGTCATTCCTTACGACTGGCAAGCCGGAAAGGCGCTGCATGTATAAGATGCGCACCGCATCGAGCACCAAATCGTCCTCTGCAACCGCAGTGAGGTCTCGGTGCATTAGATCTTTTGCGGTTATAGTCACTGTTCCTCCCTCCACCTGTCTACGCCCAGGCGCGTCATTATGACTAATATTGCGAAGATGGGCAAGCGACTGACGCGTTTTATCCTCCACGGCTCTTGAACGGTCCTGTATAACCACTCGAGCCCCATCCTTTGCCAAAAAACAGGGGCCCTCTTCAGGCGTCCCGACAGCACGTCGAAACTCCCCCCCACGCCCACGCTGACCATGCCGTTCAAACCCTTCAGGTTCCGATCGATCCAGATTTCCTGTTTCGGTGAACCCATGCCGACAAATAGCAACCGCGCGCCGGAATTTCGGATCTCTTCGCATATTGAGGCATCTTGAGTCTCATCAAAGTAACCGTCATGAACACCGGCTACGACAAGGCCCGGATATCTTGCGGATAACCTACAAGCCGCCTCTTCGGCCACGCCAGGTTTACCGCCCAACAAATACACAGGCCATCCTTGCGCTGCGGCGACTCTGCAAAGTTGATCCATAAACTCTACGCCAGCTATCCGTTCCTGCACTTTGTATCCGAGGCATCTCAAACCCCAGATCAACCCTACTCCGTCGGGCAAAACCATATCAGCGGCCCTGACGATTCGCCGATAGTTCGCATCGGTGCGGCTTCTATAAGCAGCCAACGCGTCGGGCGTAACCACATAGCGTGCAAAGCCTCCAGATTCGATCCATCCGCAGACTTTAGAGAGGACATAGGCGAGCGATACATTATCCACCCGTATACCCCATAATACGGGCCATCGCATATCACTTTTAGGCAAGAGCTTTCTGGTGCTGCCCAATACAACTGCTACGCCGGCGCTCAGAAAGGCCACCGTAAGAGGGCGCGAGGCCCAGCCTAATGGCAACTCGGAAGAAGCGACGGCACCGCCGAGGCACATGCACACCAGAGCGACCAGCCTTATCGCTTTGGGATGATCGATGCCCATCGATATAAAGCGGCGATACAGCGACGGAAAGCGAGCTAAATCCACGGCAAAGGCTCTGCTTGCCACATAGAGCGACGTTTCTAAAATAGGAAGGGCGAAAAGCCCCAAAGGCAAGAATAACAGCACGGTGAACGTCACCCCTTTGCTCACCCCCAGGATCGATGTACCAGCTATGAGGACCCCCCACATTCCGGCAAGCGGTTCCCCTAAGCGGCGGAAGGGATGTCCATGACGGCTCCAAAACACGGCCGTAAAGGCCAATCCCGCCGCTGAAAGCCAGACGGCGTCCGGTGTGTGCTGCGGAAGTACGAACGTCACTATAGACATCAACAGCCATACGACCGCTAACAAGTGGCCCATGAGGCCCGGAGTTTGGTCCAGTTCTTGAAGTAGAAGGGGAAAGAGCGCCATCCAAATTGTGGTTACCATTATCGAAGCCCACGGCGAGAAATAATAATACTCCCCTCGAGGCAGGCTCATGAAGGATATCCTGGGGCCGAAAGCGGAAAAAAACAGGCCGATAAGTATATATGCAAGAGACCAAAACCGATGAGGGTAATATCTGCGCGCTATGCCGACCACTAAGGCCAGAATGGCGAAGGCTACCACGACCTGAGCAGACCTGGAGCCTATCGCTATTGCGAGCAGGGCTATGCTCCCGGTCAGCGTAAGGTCGCGCACATAATCCCTTTGGTCAGGCAAAAGAACTCTCTTCAGGCTTTTGTGAATCAAAAGACAGACGATCGCTGTGATCATTACTATGGCGATTTGGCCCCATACAAGGCTACTTTCCACTGTCGGGCCTCCCTTCGAGGCAAGATGTGATCGCTATAAGGTCAAAGTTATTGTATCATACCCATATACGACAAGGCTATGATCATACAAAGTGTATCTTGGATCGAAAAAGGAGAGAGTGTGTGTAATGAGAAGGGCGATCATAGGCGCGCTCATACCTGTGCTCATATTTGTATCGATGCTCTTTCTCTCCCCCTGCGCATCGGCAAACGGATTGATCGACGAGCTCGGCAATGCCATGGTGAGGGAATTTTCCCCAGATTGCCTCGTCTTTACCTCAGCAGAGCCGATCGGTGACGATGGTTTTACCTCTCACCTACATCTCGCCGTCGAAGGTGGCAAGATTGACAAGCTGCGCGTAGATGAAATTTCAGTTGAGGCTTTCAATGTGCGGTTCAATCCCCCTGAGATGTGGCAAGAGAAATTGCGCCTCGAAGCCGTCGACGAGGTGAGGCTCGCCGCGAGAATCACCGAGAAAGACATAAATGCAGCTTTGCTCGGGACAGAGCTTGACGAACATTGGAAGAACGTGCACATCGACTTGAGGCCTAAAGAAATAGTAGCTATAGGCGTGTATCAGCAGAGTTTTATCTTTAAATTCCGCTTCCTGTTGAAGCTCGCAGGTGAACTGGAGATCGTCGACGGAAACAAGGTTTATTTGACAAACTACCGCTTTTATGCCAATGGCTTTCGCATAAGCCAGGAAACCACGGACAAAATAGTCGAAGAAATACAACCTATATTGGATCTGACCAACTTCGTTTTCCCTGCCAAGCTCAAAGAGATACGCCTAAGCGAAGAGGAACTGCTCCTATACAGCGACCCTCCGCCGTCTGAAATCAGCGGAGGGGTTGTCTGGAGCTTTAAACGAGACAGAGTCGCTAAGTGCGACGACGCGATGGTTACCGAAGTGGACCGATCTCCCTGATCCCTCCCATATAAGGGACTAAAGCATCAGGGACAGCTATAGAGCCGTCGGCCCTTTGGTAATTTTCCATCACGGCGATTAGACATCTTCCTATGGCAATGCCTGAGCCGTTTAATGTGTGCACAAAGCGAGGGCGCCCTCCATCGCGCGGCCGGAAACGCGTGTTGATGCGGCGGGCTTGAAAATCCTCGCAATTGCTGCACGAACTGATCTCTCTGTATTTGCCTTGGGAGGGCAACCACACCTCGATATCGTATGTCTTGCTGGCGGCGAATCCCATGTCGCCGCTGCACAGGCATATGACCCTGTATGGAAGTTCCAGAAGCTGAAGCACCTTTTCCGCATTACGCGTTAGTCTTTCGAGTTCGTCGTAGCTCTTTTCGGGGTGGCATATTTTGACGAGCTCCACCTTGTCGAATTGGTGCTGGCGGAGCATCCCTCGCACATCCCTGCCGTGGCTACCAGCCTCGCGGCGAAAGCACGGGGTATAGGCGGTGTAATAGATCGGAAGGCGATCCTCGCTCAAGATCTCGCCGGCGTGCATGTTAGTTAACGGGACTTCCGCCGTTGGAATAAGCCAAAGATCGTCGTCGGCACATTTGTACAACTCCTCAGCAAATTTGGGCAATTGTCCCGTACCGCGCATAGTTGCAGTGTTGACGAGAAACGGGGGTTCAATTTCTACATAACCATGCTCAGTGGTATGCAGATCGAGCATGAACTGAATTAGAGCCCTCTCCATCCTTGCCCCCATGCCCTTCAAGACAGTAAAACGACTCTGGGCGAGGCTGACGCCGCGCTCAAAATCCATTATATCGAGGGTTGTCCCCAGATCCCAGTGCGGTTTGGGTTCGAAGTCAAAATTAGGAGGGTCACCCCAGGTGCGCACAACCACGTTTTCCTCCTCATCTCGTCCTACGGGAACAGAAGCGTGGACACGGTTCGGAATCTGAAGGAGGAGTTCGTCTATTTTGCCTTGAATGGAAGAGACTTCCGCATCCAAATTGCCTATCTCTTCGTCCAGCTTTCGCAGCTCATCGAGCAATGCCGACGCATCTTTTCCTTCCCTCTTCAGGCTGCCTACGAGCTTCGACCCATCATTTCTACGGGCCTTTAAAGCTTCTACTGCGGTTAATTTTTCTCTGCGCACGGCATCGAGTTTCAGCAGTTCGTCAAGAGGAAAGTTCGCCCCTCGATGTTCCAGCATCAGGCGCACTTCTTCTTCGTTTTCACGTATCCATTTGAGATCGAGCAATGTCAAGCCTCCCCCGTTTTGGCACGGATCTGGTTGAGCAAATCGGCCATCTCTATTGCGGCCACGGCGGCCTCTGCCCCTTTATTTCCGGCCTTGCTGCCCGCCCTTTGAAGCGCTTGTTCTAAATCGTCACAGGTGAGGACGCCGAACGATACGGGGACGCGGTGCCCTAAACCTACGTTGGCCAAGCCTTTGGACATCTCAGAGGCTATGTAATCGAAATGAGGCGTATCTCCTCTGATCACCGCACCCAAGGCTACTATTGCATCGTAGCGCCCTGAAAGTGCCAACTCCTTGACCGTCAGAGGAAGTTCCCACGAGCCCGGCGTCCAGTATACGTCTATGTTCTGATGGTTGACGCCATGGCGAATCAGAGCATCCTTGGCTCCTTCCAAGAGGCGGCCGGTTATGAGCTCGTTAAACCTCGATACCACTAAGGCGAAGCGATAGTCCTTCCCTAACAATTGTCCTTGAACGACTCGCATCTTCTCATCATCCCCTATCGACAAATTCTTGATTTAACCGATAAAATCACGGATGTGCAAAAGGTGGCCCAATTTATCTTGCTTAGTCCTGAGGTAATTTTGGTTGTAAGAGTTAGGCGGGATTTCGATAGGAACCCTCTCCACCACCTCAAGTCCGTACCCTCTCAAACCAACGATCTTTTTAGGATTATTCGTCATAAGGCGAATCTTGCGCAATCCCAGATGAACGAGGATCTGAGCGCCTACCCCGTAATCGCGCAGATCGGGAGGATAGCCCAATGCCAAGTTTGCTTCCACAGTATCAAGCCCCTTCTCTTGAAGTTCGTAGGCCTTCAATTTTGGAAGCAGGCCTATACCCCTCCCCTCTTGGCGCATGTAAAGGAGCACCCCCATGCCCTCTTTTTCAATGAGTTCCATGGCCTTATGGAGCTGTTGGCCGCAATCGCACTTGAGCGAACCGAAAACCTCTCCCGTGAGGCATTCGGAGTGCACCCTGACCAATACCGGCGTCTCCGCCGTCAGGTCTCCTTTAACGAGCGCTATGTGAAGCCGCTCCGGCGACTCGTCAAGTATAAAGCGATACGCGTGAGCCATAAAATCGCCGTAGATCGTGGGCAAATGGACGCTCGAAACCCTTTCAACTAGGCACTCCCTCTCGTGACGATAGCGTATCAGTGCAGCAATGGTTAGTATTTTAAGCCCATGCCTCTCCGCAAATTGGACCAGGTCTGGGACCCTGGCCATAGTGCCATCGTCGTTCATTATCTCGCATATGACGCCGGCGGGCTGCAAGCCGGCGAGACGTGATAGGTCCACTGCGGCTTCCGTGTGTCCGGCTCGCTTCAGCACCCCACCCTTCCTGGCTACGAGCGGGAAGACGTGGCCAGGACGGCGGAAGTCGTCCGGGCCAGCAGATGGATCGGCCAAAAGCCGGCACGTCAGTGCCCGTTCGGCCGCTGAAATGCCTGTAGTCGTCCCCTTAGCGGCGTCGACCGTAATGGTGAAAGCCGTCCCATGGCGATCCGTATTACGCGGCACCATAAAGTCGAGCTGAAGCTCGCGTGCTCTATCTTGAGTTATCGGGGCGCATATCAGGCCTCTACCGTATTTGGCCATGAAGTTTATATCTTCAGGCCTCACCTTTTCCGCTGCCATGAGCAAGTCGCCCTCGTTTTCCCTTTCCTCGTCATCCACCACGATTATCATCTTTCCCTGGCGGATATCTTCGAGGGCCTCATCCACTCTACAGAATGTGCTCGTCGATGACGTTTGCGTCAAAATCCTTCCCCCCTGCAAATTATCATAACCAGCCGTAGCGAGAAAGCTTCTCCCATGTGAGCGAAGAAGCTTCTTTGTCACTGTGGAGGAAACGTTCGATATATCTACCAAGGATATCCGTTTCGATGTTGACCTGGTCTCCCTCTCTTGACTTTCCGAGTGTGGTGCTTTCGAGCGTCGCCGGTATGAGGCCTACAGAAAAGGCGCTCCCTTCCATCTCTATCACGGTAAGGCTGACGCCGTCTACGGCGACGGATCCCTTCGGCACGATATATCGAAAGACCTCTTCTTCTGTCTTTATCCACATAACCTTTGTGCGCTTGCCGCCCACTACCCTTGAGATAATTCCCATGCCCTCCACGTGTCCTTGCACTATATGCCCGTCGAGGCGCGAAGAAAGCTTCAGCGACCTCTCGAGATTCAGAAGCTCTCCAGGGCGCAGAAAGGAGAGTTTTGTCTTCTTAGCCGTTTCTTCCATCATCTCCGCTACGAAGATGTCCCCCTTAACACCCACAACCGTGAGGCATACCCCCGAGACAGCTACAGAACTGCCCAGCGCTATATCTCTTGAGACGAAGGGGGCGTTAACCTCGAGAGTTATCGTTTCTCCCTCGCGCTTTATCGACTTGAGCTTTCCTACCTCTTCTATAATGCCGGTGAACATTTCGGCCTTACCTCCAACCACAGATCGCCGTCGAGGCTTTTTGTTTCCCTTATTTCCCCTTCAAAGGCTCTCTCCATCGCGGCCGTTTCCAGATGGCCCAACACAGGAAGACCATCGCCCAGAAATTTCGGAGCCACAAAGATCTCGAACGAATCCACAAACCCTTCTCTAACGAAAGAGCTCGCTATGGACGGCCCTCCTTCAATTAGGAGGTAGCAAACTCCTCTGGATGTCAGGAAGTTGAGCACATCGCTTAACTTCGGGTGTCCTTTTTCGTCGCGCGGCAGGACTACAACCTCGCCACCGGCATCCTCGAGTGCTCGTGCGCGCGCACTGTCGCACCCTTCGGCTGCTATTATCATACAACCTCCGCCGTCGAGCACTTTAGCCCCTACGGGAGTGCGAAGATTACCGTCGAGCACGACTTTCAAAGGGTTCCTTCCCTCTACATAGCGGACGGATAGCTCTGGATCATCGGATATAACCGTATTAACACCTACGACGATGGCATCGCTCTCGCTTCTCAAGAGATGGGCCGCGCTTCTCGAGCGTAAATTGGTTATCCATCGGCTCTTGCCATTTTTGAGCGCAACCATGCCGTCTAAACTCACGGCGCACTTAAACACGATCCAGGGGCGGTGCAGTTTAGTCATCCTGAAGAAACCACGGTTCGCCCATTTCGCTTCTTCCTCTAAAACGCCGACGGATGTGCGAAGACCTGACGCTTCGAGGATCTTCATGCCAGAACCGCTCACTGCGGGATTCGGATCGATTACGGCTGCCACCACTTCTGTTACGCCAGCTTCTACCAGGCGAGGTGCACATGGTGGTGTCTTGCCCCAGTGAGAGCACGGCTCGAGGCTGACGTAGGCTGTGCTGCCTGAGGCGTCCCTCCCAGCCATATCGAGGGCCATGATCTCTGCGTGTGGACCCCCAAAATATTTGTGGTAACCCCACCCGACCACAGCCCCCTCTTTCACCAAAACACACCCTACCTTGGGATTAGGGCTGACCAGGCCTGTACCTCTTTCTGCCAGGCTCAAAGCCATGCGCATGAAGTGCTCGTCAAGGTGCCTTCGAGAGTTCGACATCTTTACCCTCCCTAAGCGTATCTATTATACGCTTGGCCAATGAGGGGCCAACACCGGGCACGGCAGTCAACTGCTCTGGCTCGAGGTCTGATATCCTGGCGACGCTTCCGAACATCGCCAAAAGCGCAGCAGCCCGCCTTTTGCCCACGCCCGGGATCTCTTCGAGGGCAGACCGCCGATATCGCTGATCCCGTCCGTGTCTATGACTGCTTACGGCGAAACGGTGGGCTTCATCGCGCACGCGCTGCAGCAACTTAAGGCCCGGGTCTTCGCGCGAAAGCCTCAAGGGGGCCTTCTCTCCTGGCAGGTAGAGCGTCTCTTCTTCCTTTGCTATCGCCACAACCGGCAAATCGTCGAGGCCCAGTTTGTGCAGAGCCTGGAGCGCAAATTGCAACTGCACGGCTCCTCCGTCCACCAAGAGGAGTTGAGGTAACGCTTCTTCTTCGTCGAGAAGGCGTCTATATCGTCTGTAAACCACTTCTTCTATGCACCTGAAGTCGTCCACTCCCTCGACGGTGCGGATTCGAAACTTACGATATAGCGACGGATTCGCCACTCCCTGTTCAAAAACCACGAAGACGCCATATGACTCGCGCCCGCTCAGGTGGGATATGTCACAGCCGTCTATCCTCCATGGCAGAGCTGCGAGTTGCAGATGACTTTGCAGCACGGTCATCGCATGCCATGTATTTTTGTCGAGGTCCTCCGATAGAGAGTATGACACTTTTTGCCGGCTCAATCGCCAGACAGCTCTAATCGCGTCACGCATTCGCGCCGCTTCCTCAAAGGCTAAGACTTCCACAGCCTTTTCCATTTTTGCTCTGAGCCTTTCGACCAACGGCAAGGCTTGACCGCGAAGGAGCATTATGATCTCGTCCACTCTATCGCGATATTCAGACTCAGAACAAGCACCGGTACACGGTGCCAGACACTTGCCGAGAAAATGGCGCAGGCACGGTCTCTCTCGCGCAGGTATGCTTTCGAGCGTCGCGCTACAGCTCCTCAGAGGAAAATAACGTTCTATTAAGCGTAACACCTGCCTCAACTCCGATACGCGCGTGTATGGGCCTATATAAATAGATCCGTCGTCTTCCCTGTGTCTGGTTATTATTAACCTTGGGAAGCGTTCGTGCGTTATCCTTACATAAGGATAGCGCTCTCCCATCTTCAACTCCACGTTGAAAAATGGCTGATATTGTTTTATCAGCTTCGCCTCGACTACAAGCGCCTCAGCCTCTGTCTCCGTCCGTATAAACGATATATCGCTTATACTGTGAATCAGTTTGCGCAACCGGGGCGAAGCTATTTGGGCGTGGCGAAAGTAAGAGAGGACGCGCTTCTTTAAAGACCTTGCCTTTCCCACGTATATAACGCGCCCTGACTCATCGTGCATTATATAAACGCCTGGGCGATCTGGAAATCGCCTCGCTTTATCTTTGAGCGCCTCCGGCATGGGCAGCTTCGTTTCCATAACACAAGTCTCTCCCTTCTGGTATCATTATAATCCCTGACGCAAAAAGGAGGTGCAGCGAATGCCGCTGTTTTTATACAACGACCTGACGCATCAAAAGGAAATTTTTACTCCGCTCGAAAAGGGTAAGGTGCGCTTTTACGTATGTGGTCCTACCGTCTACGATTATATCCATGTAGGGAACGCCAGACCGTTTATCTTGTTCGACATACTGAGGCGCCATATGGAAGATATGGGATACGAGGTCGTTTATGTACAAAACTTCACAGACATAGACGACAAGATGATAAACAAGGCGCGCGACTTAGGGATAAGTGTGGATGAGTTGGCAGAGCGCTTCATAACCGCTTATTTCGAGGACGCCGATGCGCTTGGTATACGGCGCGCTACAATATATCCAAGGGCCACGCATTATATCCCACAAATAATAAAACTCGTGGAGAGACTGATAGAAAGAGGACATGCTTACGTCGTTGACGGCGACGTATATTTTGACGTCTTGAGCTTCCCAGGATACGGAAGGCTGTCGAAGCAAAGCCTCGAAGAACTCCTCTCGGGAGCACGCGTAGAGATCGACCCTAAGAAGAGACATCCGCTGGACTTCGCTCTGTGGAAAGCACAAAAACCGGGCGAACCGGCTTGGGACAGCCCTTGGGGGATGGGTCGCCCGGGCTGGCATATAGAGTGCAGTGCCATGGCCATCGACATATTAGGAGAGACGATAGACATACACGCGGGCGGAAGCGACCTGCTTTTCCCTCACCATGAAAATGAAATAGCGCAGGCCGAAGCGGCTACGGGGAAGGCGTTCGTTCGCTATTGGATACACAACGGCTATCTGCTCATAGAAGAAGAAAAGATGTCTAAATCGTTAGGAAATATAGTGTCCGTGCGGGAAGCGATGAGGCTCTATTCGCCCCTCGCCATACGCCTGTTCATGCTAAGCGCCCATTACCGTTCGCCTTTGAGCTTCAGCGGCGAAGCCCTAAACCATGCCGTAAGCGCCGCGGGGAGACTGCAAAACGGCTGGAAAGAGCTCTCTTTCGCTCTGCAGCATAGGCCGAGAAAAAAAGAGAGAGATGACGTTTTGAGAGAGACTATAGAAGCAACAGAAGCGCGTTACGAGGAGGAGTTAAACGATGACTTCAACACCGCTGGCGCGTTGGGTGCGGCGTTTGACTGCGTGCGCGCTGTAAATTCATATCTCGCTCAGCATGAAGAAGTAGACGAAGAATCTCTGATAGAGGCCGAGCGCTTTTTGGCGCGCGTCGACCGCGTGATGGGGATAATAGGCATAGAGCGCTTAGCCGACATCGATGATTTAATGACGAGCGAAATAGAAAGGTTAGTCTCCGAGAGGGAAAGGGCCCGCAAGGCAAAAGATTTCAAAAAAGCCGACGCGATCAGGGAGGAGCTTGCAAAAAAGGGAATAATCCTTGAGGATACGCCGCACGGCACGAGGTGGAGCAAAGCGATGTAGCTCACATCAAAGCGGAACAACGAGCGTAACGATCGTGCCTCTCGATGGCGCGCTTTCGATAGAGATCTCTCCCCCCAAGATCTGCGCTCTGTCGAGCATGCTGCGCAAACCCCATGCCTCTCTCTCAGCGGCGCCTAACGCCTTTTTAACGTCGAAACCCACTCCGTCGTCTACGACTTTGACCCGCAAGGCATCCTCTCCACCGCTTACCATAATTTTTATCTCCTTAGCGCGCGCATGCCTTGCTGCGTTGATTGTAGCTTCTTGTATGATATGGAACAAGTGTGCGAGCAGGATCTTTCTCAGCGAGGGCATCTTGCCCTCAAAAGACACCTTTACAGGAACGCCGTAGGTCGTCTCGGCGCGGCGAGCAAGATTTCGTATAGCACCCTCAAGTGTGTCTTCCGGTTCCAAAGTCTTTAGCCCTTGGATAAAGTTGCGCATGCTCGTCATTGTGCCCATAAGCTGAACCTTAGCTTCTTTTAGGCAATTTACAACTTCGTCAAATTTCCCCTCGGCACAGAATCGATCCACCAATTCTAAGGAGAGCAAAAGCGATGCACATTCCTGAATCGGGCCGTCGTGCAGATCTCTTGTCAGGCGGCGCCTTTCCCTCTCGATCAACTCGAGCGCTATCGCCAAGGCCTTAAAATCCGCACCTTCGAGCAAAGAAGAGACATCACCCGCTTGAGATAGGAGAAGCTGCAATGCGAGCTCCAGCTTATGAAGCATTTGGTCGCTTTGCCTCAAAACCTCCTCAAGCCTCGCTATTTCGCGCTCAAGGTCGTCTCTCCTGCGCCTCAGATGAGCCTCCCTCTCTTCGAGCCTCCCTTTTTGCTGAAGGAGGTATTCAGCTTCGTGATACGCCTGCCATTCAGCTGCTTCGTCCTTGCATTTCGTTGCTTCAACAAGACGACGCCTTGCAGCAGCATATGCCCTTTGCGTGGTCTCGTATTCTGCTATTGCAACCTCCATCTTGCTTTGAATTTCTTCGAACTCCTGCCTTACGATCTTCAATCGATCCACGGTGCCACTTCTGATCTTTTGAACCTCGGCGCATCCGTCTTCAAGCGCCTGGGCCACCTTGTCCAATATCTCTTGCAATTTGCCGAGGAAAACGCCCTTGTCTTCGACCATTTGACCTCCATCCACACCTTAGCTCGGACTGTACGATGTGTCTCATCTTACACCTTAAGAGCCAAAGGAGGTAGCTGTTATTATTATGCAGGGGAGGTAGGTGCGATGACGAAGAGAGGAAAATTTTGGGTTGGAACCTCGGGGTGGTCGTATATGCACTGGATCGGGCCATTTTATGCGCCTGAACTGCGACCCGGTGAGTTTCTCAAGTATTATGTTGAGCGCTTCAACACGGCCGAAATAAACAGCACCTTTTACAGGCTCCCGAAGGCGGAAACTGTGCGGCGCTGGCGCACCTTGGCCCCACCCTGCTTTATCTACGCGGTAAAAGCGAGTCGCCAGATAACCCACGTCAAAAGACTGATAGACCCGAAGGATACCATTCCGCCCTTTTTGGAGCGAATGAGCTTGCTCGAAGAGAAACTCGGCCCTATACTTTTTCAGCTTCCTCCCAGCATGAAGTTCGATCTGGAAAGGCTTGGCGCCTTCTTGGATGCCTTAGATGGGGCTTACCTGTGGGCCTTTGAGCTGAGAAACAAGTCTTGGTTTGACGACCGCGCATTCGATCTCCTAAGGCGCCACAACGCAGCCATGTGTCTCTATGACTTTGAAGGCCTGCGTCCACCTGAAGTCATAACGGCCAATTTCATTTACATAAGACTACACGGCCCCGAGGTGAGGTATAGAGGATCATATTCACAACAGTTCATCGAGTCATTGGCCAACAAGATATGTCGCTGGACCGACGACGGCTACGACGTCTTCTGTTACTTCGACAACGACGAGGCTGGGTATGCTGCCATAAACGCCTTGCAGCTTTCCCAGCTCGTCACAAGACAGTATTCTCCTACGCTTTGAAGCCCAGTAGAGAAAGGGCACCTATCGCCATTATCTTTGTGGCTTTGACGAGATGTTCTACCTCCACGTATTCATCGATTTTATGAGCTAAGCTCAAAGGGCCAGGACCGTAGACTATACACTGATCTATGCCCGCTTTGTGGACCACATATTTTTGGTCGTCGCTGCCAGGACTTACGGAGAAGTCGGGTTCTCTTCCCAATATTGCCTTGCCCGCTTCGAGAAAGGCCTTGACCACGCTCGTGTCGGTGGGAACGATGGTCGGCTCTGTCTCCATGATTTTGCTTACCTCATATCGAAATGTGGGATCGCTTCGCTTGATCTCCTCCAGACAAGATAAGAGCTCCGCATATGAATCTGAGACATCCTGCTCCGGCACGAGCCGCCAATCAAATTGGGCCGCGCACTCATCTGGCACCACGTTTACTTTGGCGCCTCCGTTGATTACCGTAACGGTCAAGCTGGATTGTCGTGCCTCGGGCGGCATCACGGGATAGGCTGTCTTTATCGCTTCTATTTTAGGCCTTATTTTCGCGTTAAACGCGTTTATTACAGTTACCATTTTTTCTATGGCGTTTACGCCCAAGACCGGCATGCTCCCGTGGCACATCTTCCCTTTGGTCTTGACCTCAAACCAGAGCGTTCCACGGTGGCCGATGCATATCTTGTCATAATCCAAGCACTCTGTAATGACGCAATAATCGGTCTTGTCCTTAGAAATGATTCCTCGCTCTACCAAGTACCCTACACCGGCCTGGCCGCCGCTCTCCTCATCCGGGGTAGCGCTCGATTCGACCGTCCCCAACAGGGATATGCCCTCTCTCCTTATCGCCTCTATTGCGAACACTTGCGCCGCTATGCCCGATTTCTGGTCCGAGGCTCCTCGCCCATATATCTTGCCATCTCTAACTACTCCACCGAAGGGATCGACGGTCCAGTTGCCTCCCGCCGGAACTACGTCGTAGTGACCGTTGAAATGAAGCAGAGGCTTCTCTTTTTCTCCCCTCATGCGCCCTACGACGTTTACCCTCGGAAGGCCATTTCCATGGGGAGCTAACTCATGGATCCTGTCTTTCGGGACCTCCGCGTAAGCCACCTCATGGCCGAACCCGCGCATCTTCTCACCTATGAGCTGAGCACACTCCTTATAGTATCGACCGGGCGGGTTTTCCGTGGGCACTTTCACCATGTCGCTTAAAAAAGTTACAAGCTCTTCTCTCATCTCGTCGACTCTACGAGATATCCTATCCACGATATTAGCAGGTACATCCATCAGTTAGGCCTCCTTTTTGAAATAATTTCTAAAGTGGCCAAAATATCATACCCTATTTTGAACCCCTTTTGAAGGTGGCCAATAGCGTTTGCGGAATATGTCCGGCGCGCCGATATCGCCTTATGTTCTATAATAAGACCTTGCATAAAGACGAGCACATCACGGCGAAGGGAAGTGGTAGGGTTGATAAGTAAACTCCTTTTTGAGGCGGTGCAGATCCCTGGCCCATCCGGCCACGAAGGGCGCGTGGCGGCGTGGATGGAAGATAAACTGCGTCCCCATGTGGACGAGGTCTGGCGCGACAGAGCTGGCAACGTCATTGGCAAAAGAGAAGGCAAAAATTCCCAAAAAAGCCTGATGCTCGCCGCTCATATGGACGAAGTCAGCCTCGTCGTAAAATCTGTGAGCGACGTCGTGCGTTTCGAGGTAGTAGGGTGGATAGATCCGAGGACGCTCCTCGGTTCGCCGGTCCTCGTCCTCGCAAGGGATGGAGACATTCCAGGCGTGATCCGCTCCACGAGCGCCCATCTTGCGGAAACCGGAGGAGAAGTAGAGCTTTGGGTTGACACGGGAAGCCGCACGTCCGACGTAGGGATCGGCGATCCCATCGTGTTCGCCACGAATCCGAGATGGCTCAGCCCAGACGAGAAAATACTGGCGAGCCATGCCATAGATGACAGGATCGGGCTGTGCGTCCTCGTCGAGGTGGCCAAAAAGCTGACAGAACAACCCGAGTGCGACATATACTATGTAGCTACGGTCCAGGAGGAGGTTGGGGGGTACGGGGCAGTATTCGCCGCTGGAGAGATAAAGCCCACCTGGGCCATTGCGATAGATACGGCTTTCGCCTCCGATCCGGCTCTGCCCGAAAACCCTCCTTTGGACTCCGGGCCTGTAGTGCGGCGTTTTGTGATGTCTCAACCGAAAGGGCCGCTCTATCCGCCGTCGATTCTCTTTTCGAGCGCCCTCTTAGGTGACGCAATGGTGGAAAGCGCCAGAAAGCAAGGCCTCCCCGTGAATGAGGACATAAACTGCCGCACCTTCACAGATGCATGCCGGATCTTCGATGCCCACCCCGACATCGCTTGTTTGCCCTTCCTCATTCCGCGTCGCTACTCTCATTCGCCGTACGAGGTGGTGGATGTGCGCAACGCAGATATTACCGCGCAAATCGTTATCGGAGCTCTACCGTTTATATTCGCTTCATAATCAGAGCGAGCCTTTGCCGAGCGAAGATGCGCCTGTAATTACGAGTATCGCTCTTTATATTTTATCGAAAGGGCGCAGGTTGGACAGGTGTCAAGGACCTTGGCATGTCTTTCGAAAACTGAGTAAAGATTCATGCCTCAACTCTATTGTATTTCGCCCAAAGCCGAGTATAATCCGCAAATAAAAGAGGCCAAATACAAACAATCTTCCGACACTGCAAGCGAGAAAGCGCGTAGGTTATGCGAATGTAAGCCCCCTGACGGTGAGCGAACCGATGTCTTTGGGATCGCAATGCCGGCATCACAGGAAGGGCTTGTGGTATGCCGGAAGACAAATGGAGGTGGGGGTTGTCGAAGGACTGGAATAGTAGATTTCCGGCCTTAGTTTCACTTCCCGCAAGGGAATAACTCTTAATTTCGGGGGGCGTAGTTGTAATGATGGAAAAGGAGGATCCTGGACCATCGCGCGCAAATGAAAAAGCGGAAGTTAGGGTCATAGGCATCACTTATAATCTGCGGCGCTGTGCCGCTGGCGATGAACCTGATGATCGCTATGAAGAGTATGATTGCATAGAGACAGTTCGGTCACTTAAAGACACAATAGAGGCATTTGGATTTAAAGTCGTTCTGCTGGAGCAGAACGACTTCTTCTTTGACGCCCTCAGACAAACCAAGCCAGACTTCATCGTAAATATCGCTGAAGGCTTGGGAGTTATGAGAGGGCGCGAATCGCAAGTGCCAGCAATCCTTGAAAGCCTTGGAATTCCTTATGCAGGCTCAGACTCCGCAGCTTGCGCCCTCGCGTTAGACAAGTGGCTCACGCATCATATGCTTGTATCTGCCGGGCTGCCGGTGCCGACGCTCTTTATGTTCTCTGAGGAGGGTGACCTCTGGACGCAAGGGCAGATTTTCTCGCATCACAGGGAATATATAGTAAAACCGCGTTGGGAAGGGTCGTCCAAAGGCGTATTTGCTGATTCCATAGTGAGGACTCACGCCGAGCTCGCCGAAAGGGTTAGGAGAATTTGGGAACGCTATAGGCAGCCGGCCATCGTCGAGGAATACCTTCCAGGAATTGAGATCACCGTTGGCGTGCTCGGCAACAGGCCGCCGCAAGTCATAGGTCTGATGGCAGTTAACCCGGAACCCACCGACGATGGCCACAGCTTCTACACGCTTGAGCATAAGAGAAATTGGAAGCAGAAGGTCCGTTATGCGCCTCCGGAGGCCTTGGGTGAAGAGATTCGCCTATCGGTCTCAAGGGATGCCGTAAGGTGCTTTCAATTCTTAGAGCTCAAGGACATCGCGCGCATAGATTTCAAGCTCGACAGGTGGGGCGTTCCGAAGATCATAGACGTAAATCCTTTGCCGGGGCTCTCTGAGGCCTACAGCGATCTTCCGATTCTCTATAGGCTCAGCGGTGGTAGGTATGAAGAGCTTGTGCGAGGTCTTCTGAGCGAGGCTTTCGCTCGATACGGTCTCTCTTGGCCATATTTAGTCGAGGTGAAGCTTCCCTATGCCGAGTATTGATGATCGTCGCATAGTCGTCGTTGTGGGGCGCGAAGAGACCGATAGTGAAGACGTTCTGGACGTTTTGCGATGTCGCAACTCGGTCATGGAAGCCTTAGAGAAGTCGGGTTATGAGGCCATCCCTGTAGATATCACAAGAGAAGATTTTTCCTCATACGAAAGCCTGATAATGAAAATCTTGCAGTATGAGCCAGCGTGTGTTTTTAACCTCTTTGAGGGGTTTTCGAATTCGCCTTTCATGGAGGCGCGGTTCGCGGCTTTGCTCGAATCCCTGGGTATGCCATTTACAGGCAATGGATCTCGTGCACTGGCAAACTGCCTCGACAAGGCCATCGCTCGTGAGATGCTCCGCAGGGCCGGGCTTCCGATAGCACCTGGAGTCTGTATCACCTCTGAAAAGGATTTGCACAAAGTCTCGAGGTTGAGGTTTCCTCTCTTCTTGAAGCCGCGCTTAGAAGATGGCAGCGTCGGCATAGATGGCGACTCCATCGTCTACGACAAAGTCGATCTTTGGCATCTATTGAAAGAGAGGCTACGGCTCTTCCCCCATGGCGTCATTGTGGAAGAATATCTCAACGGACTTGAATACAGCGCTGCTCTTATGGGGGTGCAACCCTTTGAGTTCGTGGCGGCAGCGCGCGTGGAGTACAGGAAAGACCTCGGCACCAGCACATACTGCGGCTTCGATTCCAAATGGCGCTCTGAAAGCATCGATTACCAAAAGATCGTAACGGTCATCGAAAAAGGGATATCGCCGCAGCGTCGCAGGGAAATTGAACAACTGTGCAGGAGAGCCGGCTCCGTCATGGGGTGTCAAGGGTATTTCAGGATCGATCTGCGGGAAGGAGCGGATGGACTCTATATCCTTGAGGTCAATCCAAACCCGGATATCAACGTTGACAGCGGCTTTACAAAACAGAGCGAACATAGGGGGTATGACTATCGGTCTATGGTAGCGAGACTTGTCGAGATGGCCATGAACGGGAGGCTTAGATATGTCAAGCCACACAAAGGATTTAGTAGCACAGTGTATCGACATAGCTCATCGGACAAATGCCTTCTCGGAAGCCGAAGTTGACGTTCTCGAAGAGGTTCTACGCGATTGGGCTGCTTCTCAAGGGAAAGAATACCGCTTGCGCCTCTTCTTCGACGACCAAAAGGTCAGCGGATTCGTCATCTTTGGGATGACCCCTATGACGAAATACGCCTGGGATGTATATTGGATAGCTGTGGATCCGGAGTTGCAAGGTAGGGGAATCGGGAAGTTGTTGATGGCGCAAGCGGAACGAGAAGCCGTTGGGCAGGCAGGACAGGCGATCCTAAGGATTGAAACTTCAGGTAAGCCCAGTTACGCAAGACAGAGGTCATTTTATGAGTCTTGCGGTTTTGAGGAAAAGGGGCGAATTGAGGATTTTTATCAGCTCGGAGACGATTTGGTGATTTACGCAAAGAAGATCTCGAGCGCTTGACCTGAGGACCTCGTCCAGCTAAAATATCTGTACAAGCGCGGGACGTGGCGCAGCCTGGTTTAGCGCACCTGCATGGGGCGCAGGTGGTCGGAGGTTCAAATCCTCTCGTCCCGACCAGAAATCTAAGCGGGAAGGTGCAAAAGCTTCCCGCTTTCTTAATGTGAAAGAAGGGTATGACCAGAAGAGTTCGTTCGACAAAGAGCAAGCTCGGGCAAAATTTCCTCGTAGACAAGGGTATCCTCAACCAGATCGTAAAGTTCGCCGAGGTCAGCCAAGACGATGTCATATTAGAAATCGGGGCTGGGGAAGGGAATCTCACAAGGCTCCTCTTAGAGACGGATTGCAGTCGCTTGTATGCCGTAGAAATTGACACAGACCTGAAGCCTTTCCTAAGAATACTCGAAGGGCCACGTCTTGAGCTCATTTTCGGGGATGCTGTGAAGTTGGATTTTACCGCTCTCGCCCCAGCGCCGAACAAGGTAGTGGCCAATATCCCTTACCACATAACCACGCCGCTTTTGTGGCACATCTTGGAGGATTTGGCTCCCAAGGGGCTCCATAGGATTATCGTTATGGTGCAACAGGAGGTTGCACGGCGCCTTCAAGCCCAACCACATTCTAAGGAGCGCTCTCCTTTGGGGATTACGCTTCAGGCCATGGGGAATGCAAGAATATTGCGCTCAGTACCGCCCGCAGCCTTTCGCCCTATGCCTAAGGTCAATTCCGCAATCGTTGAAATCAATATATGCAGATGGATCGAATTGGCCAACGACAGGCTGTGGAGACACATCTTACGCGCGAGCTTTTCTAAAAGGCGTAAAACCTTGGCTAACGCGTTAAGCTCTTGTCTTCCAATCGAAAAAAGGGTTCTCGAGGAGCTGTTAAAAAGGCAAAACTTAAACCTTCTTGTTCGTCCAGAAGACCTGAGCTTCGAAGACTGGCTTTATCTTCGGGATAAACTTGAAGAGTTCTTACCGGGGGGTGAGCAAAACCCACCCCCGATGATTAAGAGAACGTAATGCCGCTATTTGCCTACTACCTCCCTGAGGGCTTTGCCTGGCCTGAACGCTGGAACCGCCTTTGCCGGAATCTCAATAACCTGGCTGGGGTTCTGAGGGTTGCGCCCCTGGCGAGCAGCACGATTACGCACCTCAAAGGTGCCAAAACCCACAAGTTGCACCTTCTCGCCCTTGGCGAGGGCAGACGATATAGCGTCGAACACAGCCTCTACCGCCTCTCCAGACGCCTTTTTGCTAAGTCCAGTCGCCTTTGATACCGCATCGATCAAATCCACCTTCGTCATCAAGTACACCTCCTCGCTCGTGTTTTAGCCTACTCGGAGCAAGTGCGCTCACTGGCTCCCATTATTACCTGCTCGCCCCTGTCAAGTCAAGTCCTTACCGCAATGTCGACCGTTTGCCAACTCTCCTCCAGAGAAAGCGCAGAGGCGTTCCCTCGAATTCCCAAGCCTTTCTGAATAATTTATCTATATGATGTTCAAAGGCCTTAGAGACAAGATCGACATCGTTGACCGAAAAGACGAAAGTAGGAGGAGCCGTGCTCACTTGAGAGCACTTGACGATCTTGAGCTCCCTCCCTACCTTGCTCGGGAGCGTCTGGAAAGCAAGAAGATCCCGTAACATTTGATTCAACTCTGCCGAAGGGATCCTTCTTTGCCAGTTTTCATGAACTTCTACAATAGCTGGATAAACTTTGTGGACGTTCATCCCAGTTTTAGCGGAGACGGAGAGCAATGGCGCGTAATCGACAAATTGCATAACATCCCTGACTTCAGCAGTTAAATGGTTCAACATTGTTCCGTCTATGAGGTCGCATTTATTGATGATCAAGATGAGGCCCTTGCCCTTCTCTACAACCTTTCCTGCGATGCGCTTGTCCTGATCTGTAGCATACTCTGCGGCATCCATCACCAGGCAGACTACATGAGCTTTATCTATAGCTCTCTGTGCCCTGAGCGTCGAATAAAACTCCACTGGAGAGTCTATGCTGCTCCTCCGCCTGAGGCCGGCGGTGTCTATAAAGCGAAAATGCCTGCCGCCGAAGACGATAGCGCTGTCGATCGCGTCTCTGGTGGTGCCCGGAGATTCGCAAACCAGCGATCTTTCCTGGCCAACCATGAGATTTAGCAGAGTGGACTTGCCCACGTTGGGGCGGCCTACTATGGCCGCGGCGATCTCATCGTCTCTTTCACCCTCTGCATGTTCGTCCTCTGGCATAAGCGAGATTATGGCATCCAAAAGCTCACCGAGATTCCTGCTGTGTTCTGCGCTTACCCCTACCACATGCTCAAAGCCGAGGTTTGAAACTTCATATAAGGCTGAGTCGTGCTTTGGATCATCTAACTTATTGACGACCAATATGACGGGGCGCCCTGTCTTTCTCAATAAGAGGGCGATATCTCTGTCATCCCACGTGACGCCCTGACGGCCGTCGATGACGAAGAGGAACAGCCCGCTCTCCTCCAGTGCCCGCGTAACCTGCCTTTTTATCCCTTCGGCAAGCGGTTCGTCTGGACGCGGTGACAACCCTCCTGTGTCGACTATCCGGAAGCGTTCACCTCTCCACTCCACGTCGGCATAAAGCCTGTCTCGCGTGACGCCAGGTGTGCTGTCTACTATGGATATGCGCCTTCCCGCGATCTTGTTGAATAGCGTGGACTTGCCCACGTTGGGACGGCCTACTATGGCCACAGTTCTCAACATTTCCTCACTCCCGCCATATCTCGATCTCTGGGAAACCATTGCCCGACTGACCGATATGCATAAATGGCCGCAAAACCTCCTGCAAATGGCACAGCCGCTCAACCTTGACCCATAAGATGTCCTTGTCGGCCTCAGGATCATATACCGTTAAAGCCGCCTTTTGCAAGGCCACCTCTAACTCTTTCTTACGACCGCGGGGGGGAGATATCTCGACCAGATACACATATGGCGGCAGAGAAAGTTCTCGCCGCTCCTTGAGTTCGTCATCCCAAAAGACCTTCCACCCCCTGACGAGTCCTCTCTGCCATCCCCTACCTGGAATGCGGCTTTGGACTATAATTTCCCTCTCATCGGGCTCGATTCCGCGCCAACATGAATCCCAAATCATCCTGAAGGCTTGAAATTTAGCGTCATAAGAGGGCCTGGAGGCCTCAGCATCTGCATTCATCCAACCGATCAAAGAAACCTGGTGTATATCTAACAGGGAGAGGACCAATCTCGATCCCACTACAAGACCTCCATCCTTAAGGGCTGAAAGCATCTCGGTCAGCTTGCGCCTCCCCTGTAGCTCTTTATGCCACAAAAATGTAGGGTGGTCTTCGCCCAGTAAGGCATTTGCCGTATGGAAGAGGATATCCAATCCCGGTCGGCGCCCCAAAATCAGCGAACTCCTGCATCGCGGGCAAGCACCGGGCAGAGCGAGCTTCTCGCCGCACAACGGGCAACGCAGTTGCTCCCCCTCGCCGCTCAGCCTCATAGCAGCACCGCATTTGGGACAAAAGAAAGACCACCCGCACTCCTCGCAAAACGCCTCCATGGCATACCCCTTGCGGTCTAAAACCCATAGAACCGTCCGCTTTGCCCTTACCTCTTCCAGTGTGCGTTGGATGAGCAACTGATTTATCGGCAATGCGTCAGCAATACCCGGATGATCGAACAGATGGGCTCTGTGAATTGAAACGAGGCGAACCTTTCGCTTTGAAAACTTTGGAGGTGGTGGGGAATGCCTTGCGTAGACCGCGCTGGACGGCATGCGCCCGCCCAAGACAAAAGACGCCCCTGTGAGATCCGCCCTTTTGGCGACGATATGCCTCGAGTTGAAGTATGGCGCCATCTGCCACGTATGGGCACCGCTGCATTCGTCGTCAATCGCGATCAGGTCGAGAGAGGGAAAGGGAGCGAAGGTTGCCGCCGGAGATCCCACGACCAATGAAACCTCTCTTAGGCGGACAGAAAGCCACGCTTCCCACGCCTTCTTCCCGCCTCCAGCGGGCCAAAGCAATCCCTTTTCTTTCAACCCTGCCGGCAAGGCCTTCCAGAAGAGGCGAGCCTGCACTTGTTCTGGGAATAAAACCAGAGCGTTGCCCTCGGTTTTTTCTAAAAGTTCGACGTACTGCCCCCATCTGACGGCATCCCTCGGGACATAGCAAAATGCCAATTTGCTGCGGGTTGCCTTTGGCGCCACCTGGATGAATGCGCTCACAGGCTCTCCCCTCATGAGCGCTGCCGGCGACATTAGTTTGAGCACTCTTCCCAAGCTGCACAGGTACGAAGTCGAAGCCCACTTGGCCAATTCCCATAGCTCGGGACCCAACGGTGGCACGTTATCCAAAACGGCCTCGATTTCGCGCGCTTCGCCCTCGGGAGGACGATCGGCCATCGATACCACGAAGCCGACTCGCTCTGTCTTTCTCAAGGGCACTACGACTCTACAGCCGGGATCTATCGGGCGCTCTGTGCGATAGGTAAGGTCGTTCCACCAGAGACCCGGAAGGGCCACATCCACAAATAAACTCATCGCGCGGAAGGAAGTCGCGTTGTCGCTATTTCCCAAATGGCGTCTGCTACGGCTTCCTTGCTCCCCTTAAGCTCCGCTATCGCGCCTTTTGGATCCAAGACTTTGACGACATTGGTGTCCGAAGCGAAGCCAGCTCCAGGCGCCGTGATGTCGTTTACGACGATCATATCAAGGCCCTTGCGGGCCATCTTGGACCGCGCATTCTCCAGAAGGTCCTCGCTCTCCGCAGCAAAACCGATCAGCAGTTGATCCTGCCTCTTGTTCAGGCCAACTGCAGCGGCGATATCAGGATTTTGCACGAGTTGCAAGTCGAGCTTATCTCTCCCCTGGCGCTTTATTTTTTGAGATTTTCGCTCTTCTGCTCTAAAATCACTTACTGCTGCCGCCTTTACAATCACATCTGCCCACGAGAGATGTTCCATCACTGCTCGGCCCATTTCCTCAGCAGAGGTAGCCGAAACAAGGTGTGCCCAGTGAGGCTGAGGCAAACCGACCGGGCCAGAGACGAGCACAACCTCCGCCCCCCTATACCAAGCGGCCCTGGCCATGGCGTACCCCATCTTGCCGCTGCTCGGGTTGCTCAGAAACCGCACGGGATCGATGAACTCCCATGTAGGACCAGCGGTCACGAGGACGTGTTTGCCTTTCAAATCCTTTTTGGGGCAAAGGGATCGCCATATCTCTTCTAAGATTACATCGACGCTGGGCAATCGCCCTTTGCCCTCATATCCACAGGCCAGCTCCCCCTCCTCCGGCTCAAAGACGAAATATCCGAGCTCTCGCAACCGCCCGACATGTTCCTGAGTGGCTTCATGTTCCCACATATGAACGTTCATCGCCGGAAAAATGAGAACGGGGGCACGCGTGGCCAACAGTGCAGCGCCGAGGAGGGTTTCGGCTTCGCCCAAAGCGGCGCGGCGCAATACGTTGGCAGTGGCGGGCGCAACAACGGCCACTTCAGCCCAATCGGCCAGCTTGATGTGAGGAATTTTCCATCCCTCCTCCGGATTCAAGAAGTCCGATTGGCGCCAAACCTTCCTTTCTGCCAACGTTGACAGGACCAGGGGAGCGACGAACTTCTCTGCCGCTTCAGTTAAGATTATCTCTACTTCGCAATTATAACTCCTAAGGGCCCTCACAATCTGAGGGGCCTTATACGCTGATATCCCACCCGATATGCCGAAGAGCACGCGGCGATTACTCTTCCACAGTGCCGTCACTGGGAATGCCGCCTCCCTCGTTCGCTGGGCCCGGGTTAAGCGCAAATATGGGAACTCTGAAGGTGACCTTTCCCTCTGCTACTTCTTTGAGCGCTATGGAAATCAGCTTTCTTCTCTCGTACTCTCCCGTCAAAATCTTGTCTTTCCTTACGCTTAGCTGATGGGCTCGCTTGGCTACGACGAGGGCGAGGATATATTTGTTGGGTATCTTCCGCTCCTTGCATATTTTTCTCAAATCACAATAAATCATATATCTTCACCTCTCTGGTCTTCTATATTGTGCTATTATGCTCGCAAGCTTATCAACAGCTTTATTTATATCATCATTTACTATGACATGATCATAATCGGCAGCGCTCGCCATCTCCTTTTGAGCATTGCCCAAACGTACCTTTATAGCCTCCGGGGCCTCCGATCCGCGGGACAAGAGGCGTTCTTCCAAGGCAGTTTCAGAAGGCGGCATGACGAAGACCAACACTGACTCCGGCATCTGCCTCTTGACCTGAGAAGCCCCCTGAACATCTATCTCCAATATTACATCGCAACCCTCTTCCAAAGCCTTCTCCACATCTTCCCGGTTTGTGCCATATAGATTTCCGTGAACCTGAGCCCACTCGAGAAATTTCCCCTCTCGCACGAGCTTTCTGAATTTGTCCTCGTCCACGAAGCGGTAATCCCAGCCCTCCCTCTCGCCTGGGCGTGGAAGGCGCGTGGTGTAAGAAACCGAGTAGACAAGGTCAGGAAAGCGCTCTAAGAGCTTCTTCCTGAGCGTGCTCTTGCCGGCACCGCTAGGGCCGGAAATGACGAAAAGGTGTCCTCTCCTTCGTTCCATCCGTTTCTCCTTCAAATCGACGAGCGATTGTCTCTGGTAAGATCGCCGAGAGGACGACGTAGCCGCTATCTGTTACTATCAGGGCTCGAGTCCTCCTTCCCTGGGTAGCATCCACAAGGCGCCCCTTCATCTTGGCTTCCTCCTTTAGCTTCTTCGCAGGGGCGGAATCGGCGTGGATGATGGCTATTACGCGCTCAGCCATAACGACATTGCCAAAACCGATGTGGATCAGTTTGTATTCCATGACCTACTCCACATTCTGAGCCTGTTCTCTCAGTTTCTCTAAGGTAGTCTTAGCCTCTACGACGAGCCAACGCATCTCTGCGTCTCTCACCTTAGAGGCTATAGCATTGACTTCCCTGTTCATTTCTTGGACGAGGAAGTCGAGTTTGCGCCCCACTTCCTCGTCCCCGCCGACGGAAGCTCGAAATCTCTCCGCATGGCTGCGAGAACGGCTCAGCTCTTCTTCGATGTCCCAACGGTCTGCCAATAGCGCGACCTCCTGGCTCAGGCGACCTTCATCTAAAACTTCAAGCCCTTCCAAGACTTGACGCAAACGACTTTTCATGGCGTCAACGGTCGAATCCTTCGCGATAGGCCACCGTTTTTCAATGATAGCAATAATTTCCTCGAATTTTTCTAAATGCTTCAAAAGATCTCGATAGATATTTTCACCCTCTGCCAATCGCATTTTCTGCCATTGCAGTGCAGCTGCTTTTGCTAAGTCTTCGACAGCCTTCTGGATTCTATCCTTTCGTACCTCTTCCTCTTTAGAGGGGACGACAACCACCCCTGGCAGGTTTACGAGTTGCTCAAGGCGAATCTCCTCCAGCAGTTTGAGCCGGTAGTGCACTTCGCTGAGATGGCGGTAATATTTCTCAAGCACTTCGTCATCGATTCTGGCGAGCTCAAAAGCTGGTGCCCAGACGACCGTCAGGCGAACCTGTGCCCTCCCCCGCCTAAAGAAGCTGCGAATGATATCCTGTATAGCATATTCTAAATGAGAAAGCTCCTTCGGCAGGCTGACCGATATTTCTTTATGACGAGCGTTCGTGCTTGAGATTGTGATTGTAGCCGAACCCCAATCGTGCTCCTCCGAAGCGCTTCCAAAACCTGTCATGCTCGACAGCATCGATCCCACCTGCTTTAACTGGATTTTACGAACAGTCCTTCGCGGAGATAGCGCACTTCCTCCTCAACGGCATCGAGAAGCGAGGGGATATTATCACCTCTGAGGGCACTGATGGGGATAACCCTTTCTCCTTCGGCCTCGAGGCGATTTACGATTTTGAGCGTCACATCCCAAGAGAGCACATCTACCTTGTTAAGCGCGATTATTCGAGGGATCTTGGCGGCTCCTATAGCTGCCAACGTTTCGTCTATCACCTTAAGCGTCTCGGCCCACCTGTCGTCGGTGCCATCCAACACCACGAGGAGAATATCCGCGTTTTTGAGCTCTTCTAACGTGGCCTGAAATGCGGCGATCAGATCAGGAGGCAGCTTTCTGATGAAGCCCACCGTGTCGGAAAAGAGGACGCTCGTACCGTGCGGCAGGACAATTTTGCGCACTGTAGTATCTAACGTGGAGAATAACTGATCGGCCACCAATATGCTTTTATCGCCGCTCAGCCTCCTAAGGAGCGTGGATTTGCCGCTGTTGGTGTAGCCTACCAACGATACAGTCGGAAGCCCGACCCTCTTTCGCCTCTTTCGTCTGTCCTCTCTCTGCCTGCGCATGTTTTCTAATGTAGCGCGGATGCTGTGTACCCGCCGCATCAGCTTTCGGCGGTGGCGCTCAAACTCCGTTTCACCGGGTCCTCTCGTGCCTATGCCGCCCCCGGGGCGGGACATCTGCAACCCCAAACCCTTCAGGCGTGGTATCTCGTACCGGCAACGGGCTAATTCTACCTGCAATTTCGCCTCTGCGGAGCGAGCCCTCGCCTCGAAGATTTTCATTATTACGAGGTGGCGATCCCAAACCTCCAAACCGGTCAATTCGCCGATATTGCTCATCTGGCTTGGAGTGAGAGGATCGTCACAAACCAAGAGATTTGCGCCCATCGCCTCGGCTAAAACCTTAGCCTCTTCGATCTTGCCTTGGCCCAGAAAATAGGCAGGGTCGGGAGATCGCCGTTCTTGTAATATTCGCCCTGCCGGCGCAATGCCCAAATTCTTCAATAGCAGTTCCAACTCTCCGGCGAGCAGTTCGACTTCTCGATCCTCTTGCAGCCCCAAAATCAACAACAACGCCCTCTTGCTGTTTTTGTCTTGAATCTCCACAGGTCTTTTCACGTTTCACCTCCTAACGTTTTGAGCTCCTCCATCAATCGTTCAAGCAAACATCGCCTCGCCTCGTTCGGCAAAAGGCCTAAAAAATCTGCGGGATCTAAGAGGGAACCGAAGGAGACGGATATGCGGACCGGTTTAATGCGGCTACTCCCGGGAGGCATAGCCAGATGGCTACCCTTCACGTACGCGGGCACGATCGGCACGTGACATTTGATGGCCAAATATGCCACCCCACCTTCCAACGGTTGAAGTTTGCCACCTTGCGAACGCCCTCCTTCAGGGAAAATCAGAACGCTCTGGCCATCTTGTAAAAACTCTATGAATTTCTTTAGGACCGCGGCGCGCTTCAGACTGTCATCCCTACTCACAGGCACAGCGCCTAAAGCCTTTATGATTGACCCCAAGACGGGTATGCTAAATAGTTCTGCCTTGGCAAGGTATCGCAACCTCCGCGGAAAAGCAACGCCTACCAATACAGGGTCTAAATTGCTGCAGTGGTTGGACGCCACGATCACAGGCCCTTCTGGCAGCTCGGGAGAATTGCCGCAACTCAGGCGGTTATACAGCTTGAAAAAGGCCCAACAAAACGCTTTCGAAAAACTGTAAAAAAATCTATCCATAGGCACCGCCATTGTTTTGTTTTAAAAGCTTCACCAAGTCAATTATTCGATCTACTACCTCATCCACAGAAAGCCGGGTGGTGTCGATCACGCAAGCGTCTGGAGCAGTCCTGAGAGGCGAGAGGGATCGACCGGAATCTAAGGCGTCGCGCTCTCTTATTCCCTTTAAGACCTCTTCGTAAGAAAGTCTTCCTTTGTCGGACGATTCAAGCCATCGGCGCCTGGCGCGCTCTTCGGGCGAGGCCGTAAGAAAAACCTTTATTTGAGCCTCTGGAAAGACTACCGTGCCCATGTCCCTGCCGTCTGCCACCAAGCCCCTGCAGTTGACTTGGGCTCTCTGGATGGAAAACAAGCACTCTCGAACGGTCGGGAGTGCCGAATAGGCCGAAACTATGGCGTCGACTCGCGACGAGCGAATGGCTTCGGTCACATCGCAACCGTTGACGTAAACCTTGCCGCCTTTAATCTTAACGCGCAACTTCTTTAGTTCTTCTTTAAGGCGCTCTGATTCCTCCGGCGGCACGCCGCGTTTGTCCAACCACAGGGCTATCGCACGGTATAGGGCGCCCGTATCCAGATAATTTATGCCTAACCTTTGGGCCACCGCTTTGGCCACAGTGCTTTTACCCGAACCAGCTGGCCCATCGATTGCTATTATCAGGCAGTCAGCTCTCATTCCAACTTTATCTCCTCGTCTAATGCTGTAAGTATTTCTACAGCCTCAGACATAACAGGTTCAAGATCTTTAATGCCCATGCGCTCCAACACACCGGGGGCAACCGGGTATTGCAACCCATCTACGCCCAAGCCAAAACCGAGCATCAGACAAATGACGTTGGCCAAATGAACCCTGTCCACGATCGATCTATGGTCCGCCTCGTCATGCGGCAAGGCCTCCGGCTCGTGATGAAAGCGAGCAGCGCAAGCATAGGCCTCAGGGAGATTCCACTGCGCGATAACGAGCCCTCCCACCTCCGCGTGATCGAAGCCTAAGACAGTGCGCTCCGCCTCCATAAAGGGCACACGTTCTTCTTCCGTGAGTTTGGCAATCAGGCTATAGCCGAATCGCACATATTCGTTCAGCACAATCTTTCCCACGTCATGGAGCATTCCACCCACATATGACTCCTCGGGATCTCCGTTATTCATTCTCTGAGCCAAATAGCGTGAAATATATGCCACCCCCAAAGAATGACGCCACAGCTCCCCTCTGTCCAGAGCATAACCGGCAAAGCTTCCCCTTACGAATGGGTAAACCGATGCGGCGAGCAGTATCCCTCTTATAGCTTTAAAACCGAGCAAGGCAACCGCTTCGGTAACGCTCGAGACCTTACGAGGCAAACCATAAAAGGCCGAGTTGGCCAACTTCAAAACGCGCATAACGAGGCCTTCGTCTTTCGCAAGCGAAGCCGCGACATCGGAAGCGCTCGTGCTTGGATCATCGAGTTTTTTAAGCGTCTCGATGACGAATTGTGGTAATGAAGGAACGTCTTTAATCCGCTTCAATACCCGCGTCTGTATCAATTCTCGAGTTCGTTCATCCATGACAAGCCTTCACCTCCGGAGTTTCAATTCTCTCACACTGAGCCTCCATCCGCGATCATGCGCCATAATGAGTCTCTGGACTTCATTGCCGTCTCTCCAGGCGCGATATTCTCCAGAGTCAGGCGGCCGATGCGCCTCCTGATCAGCCGCAGAACGGAATACCCGAGCACTTCGACCATCTTGCGAACCTCCCGATTTAAACCCTCCCCCAAGGTTACAGAAACCCATTGCCCCTCCGGATCTCTATCGATCAATACGAGCCGCACGGGACGTCGTACCGACCCATCTACCCATAACCCACTTATCCACCGTAGCATGTCTTCTCTCTCCAAGGGTCGGTCGAGCAACGTTTCGTACTCTTTCAAGATGCCGAAACGCGGATGGGCGATGCGAAACGCGAAATCTCCGTCGTTCGTAAGGATTAACAATCCCTCGCTCTCCTTATCGAGCCTTCCCACCGGGAAGGGCCTCAATGCCTTGATGTCAACCGGGAGGAGATCCAAAACCGTCTTATTCCACCTGTCAGAGGCGGCGCATACTATCCCTCGTGGCTTATGCATGACCGCATACACCAAACCTGCAGGTCGAACGACCGAACCGTCTACAGTTACCACGTCTCCAGGGAGAACCTTGAGCGCTGGCGAAGTCGCCTTCTCCCCGTTTATACACACGCGGCCTCGAAAGAGCAAACTCTCCACTTTCCTGCGCGACCCAAGGCCGCAGCGCGCCAGATAGCGGTTTATTCGCATAGCTTCATCCGAGGAACTGTCTTTAAGGCAGTTCGTGCTCATCTAATTTTACTACCTCAATATCGCTGTCATGTTCGCTCAAGGGAGGTAGGTCTCCTATAGCGTTTAGTCCGAAGAGATCGAGAAATAGGCTCGTGGTTCGGTATAGAATTGGAGCTCCAGCCTCTTTCTTCCTTCCCGCTGATTTTATGAGACCACACCTCAAAAGCGTATCAATAACGCGGTCGCTTCGAACGCCGCGAATCTCCTCTATCTCGGGGCGAGTGACTGGTTGATTGTAGGCTATTATGGCCAGGCATTCCAAGGCTGCCCTGCTAAGGCGCAGGCGTTCGGCGTTCACTTGAAATCCCCCTACCGCCTCGCACAAATCTGGGGCTGTGGCCATCTGCCAACCACCAGCCGAACGCAAAAGTGATAAGCCATGACCTGCAGCATAATGTTCGGATAATTCCTCAAGGGCAGATTCAACCTCGCCGAGCGGAAAGCCCAAGAACGAGGCGAGCTCCCGGGTTGAAACGGGCTGTGGCGACATGAACAGCAAGGCTTCAAGTTTTCTCGTCAAGCTGTGCTTCTCATCATCGCAAGGCGATGGCCACATCACTCCAACGGCCCTCCTGGCTCAAACTTATTCGACCCAAACGGCACAACTCCAACAGCGCGAGCAGCGTAACCACGAGATGCGAACGGCTACGCCTACCCGCCAATAAATCGCCTAAAAAAAGCTCCCCTTTCTCCTCCAGGATAGAGCAAACTTCGGCAATGCGCTTTTCCACCTGCTCCTCCTCCGGAATTGGCGTGGGGATCCCCTCCCACGCCAATTCGTCCTCTATACAACAGGTTAACTGGCTCTTTTTCGCATATAGCCCCCACCACATAGCCGATAATAAGTATACGTCCCCCACTTCAAATACGGGAGTACCCTCTTCAGGCGGGCGATTGAAGAACCTCTGACGCTCGGCAAACTTCTTGGCGAGAAGATCGACTGCCATACGATAAGGAAGGAGGCTCTCCGTCGGAGGCAATATCTCTTCTTCGTCTTCCTCGGTTTCAACATCACCAGCGGGGGGGATTAAGGCTTTAGCCTTGCTCAACAAAAGATGCGCTGCCAAAATTAGAAACTCCGCGATCGCATCGAGAGAGGTGCGTCCGCTTTTGTGGAGAAATTGCCAATAAGCAGATACTATCTCCCTCGCGCTGATGAGGGAAGCGTCGAGTTCTCCGCTCTCAAGAAGAGAACAGAGCAGCTCGAGCGGACCCGAAAACCCCTCGATTTCTACCTTAAAAGCATCCGTCACAGCGTGAGGCCAACCGATACTTTAACCTCCTCCATTACGTTTTTTGCCACGCTTTTTGCCTTTTTAGCACCATCATACAATACATCCAGGAATTCTTCCCTGTGAGCTTCATAATAGCGCCTTTTATCTTGAATCGGAGAAAGGGCGTTCTTGATATTCTCAAACAAAACCTTTTTACAATCTATGCAACCGATCCCAGCAGTACGGCAACCCCGATCTAATTCATTCCTCTTGTTCAGGTCTTGCGTGAAGACCTTATGCAGATCCCAGACCGGACATTTATCCGGGTCTCCCGGGTCAGTGCGACGGTAACGAGCCGGGTCGGTGACCATCGTCCTGAGCTTCTCCCATATGAGATCAAAAGGGTCTGAAATGTTTATGGCATTCCCGTAAGACTTGCTCATCTTCCGTCCATCTGTGCCAGGGACCCTCGGTGTGGGCGTAAGGAGCATTTGCGGTTCAGGGAAGACCTCTCCGAAGAAGCTATTGAACCGCCTTGCGATCTCCCTGGTTATTTCCAGGTGGGCAGATTGATCTTCACCCACAGGGACCACTTCTGCCTTATAAAGCAAGATATCTGCGGCCATGAGGACAGGATAACCCAAGAAGGCGTAAGTGCCGAGATCTTTGTTTTGCATGTTTAAAATCTGTTCTTTATATGTGGGGTTCCTCTCCAACCAGCCCAAAGGCGTAATCATGGAGAGGGCCAAATGCAATTCGGCGTGTTCTGGCACATGAGATTGCATGAAGACTACCGAACGCCTCGGATCGATGCCGACAGCTAACCAATCGAGCAAGACTTCAATGCAATTTTCCCTAATCATCTTACTATCGGCATACTCTGACATTAAGCCATGCCAGTCGACGATACAGAAGAAACATTCGTATTCATCTTGAAGGCGTACCCAATTGGTGAGGGCGCCAGCCAGATGTCCCAGATGTAGTTTGCCAGTTGGTCGCATTCCGCTGAAAATACGCTTCATCATAAAGATGTCACCTCGTCTATCGTTAAAATGCCGTCATGGTAGCCCTTGCCGCATCCAGCGTCTCGTTCGCCCAACGATCGGCCTCGAAGTTTTCCTCCCGAGGCACATGATTCACGCGATATGAGTCAAAGCGAGATAACAGCGACATCGCTTCCTCATGAAGGCGCTTTAAACGGGCCGACCGCACTGCATATCTCCCTTTGATCTGCTTTATCAATAATTCACTGTCGGAGAAAAGAGCAAAACTCTCGACTCCTCTATTTAAGATGTAGCGCAAGGCCGCCACCAATGCCACATATTCGGCCACGTTGTTTGTAGTCCTGCCTAAATATAAGCCCATGTGATCGACGCGCCCTTCGGGCCAATATACCACAAAAGCGGCGGCAGCAGCTCCAGGATTGCCCCGAGATGCCCCATCCGTATATACCTTGACATCGTTCAACGCGCACTACCTCCGCTCGATAAAGAAAAGCCACCAAACCAGAGGTAGGTGGCCTTCATCGAATAAACCAAGAGTGGTGGGCCCACCTGGACTCGAACCAGGAACCTTCCGGTTATGAGCCGGTGGCTCTACCATTGAGCTATGGGCCCCATCGAAATTATATACGAAGACTCGACAAAAGCAAGCGGTGGGACACGATATTTACTCCTTATCCTCCTCGACTTTTATACAAGAGACCGGACAGCTATCCGCCGCCTCTTTTGCGCACTCCGCCCCTGCGGGCCTGATGACTTTGGCCTTGCCGGCATCTTCGTCAAGTTCGAAGACATCGGGGCATATCTGTGCGCAGACGCCACACCCTATGCAATCGTCACGGTTGAGTTTAACTTGCACGCAAGTTCACCTCCTGTCAATTATGTGGGATTGTAGCGCAAAAGATAAAGGTGGTCAAATCTCCGAGTTGAGGTTCGCGCGCTATCCCAGCACCCCTTGGAGGACGCCTTAATCTCGGGCCGGATGGCGTAAAAGATGGACCAAGATTTAACGCAAAACATAAAGAGGAGTCTTAACCACCGCGGGGATGATTTGCTGCCTTGCCGCGGAGGTACGCATGCCTCGCTCAGGCAAAGGCCATTATGCGATCTATCAACCCACAAGAGGAGAGCTTTTGCTTCGATCTTTGCGCCTCGCATGAGCCCTCGAATATAGCGAATGCCGCTGAGCCGCTGCCACTCAAACCCCAGGCCAAGGCGCCGGTATTTTCTACAGAGCGAAAAATCTCTTCGTAAGCATTGCTATGTTCTGCTAAAGCGGGAAGGAAGTCGTTTGGCAAAAGACCAACCCTATCGCCTCTTTTGAGCCTGTTCAACAGCTCTAACGTCTCGTCAATGGCCGCGCCTTCGTCCATCGGCCATCCTGAGCTGGCATAGTGCTGGTCCAGCTTGCTGAAGGCATAAGTTGTCGGGACTCTCCAATTAGGAATCAAAAACAGAAAGGCATATCCTTCAAGAGGTTCAATTGGCGTGAAGTCATCTCCAATTTTGCGGACGAGCGCTGCACGATAACCGCTGAAAAGAAACGGCACATCGGCTCCTATAGCGCTCGTTTCCATCGGAGTGACATCGCCACCCCACCTGCTTTTAGCCCAATGGAGGATAGATGCAGCATTGCCACTCCCCCCGCCGAGTCCGCTCCCCGGGGGAATTCGTTTCCAAACCTTCACTTCGAGCGGAGGTATAGGCAGATTCCTTTTCCTAAGAAAAGAGAGAGTAGAGTTGATCAGGTTTTCGCCGTCAATACGAATGTTGTAAGTTTGAACCACGTCTTTTCCATCGCAGGTGTCACGAAATTTTATGGAAATCTCTTCAACTCCATCGATCCTTATGAACGTAGAGACGAGATCATGGTAACCATTGGCCCGCTTGGACACAATCCTCAGCGTGATGTTGACTTTAGCGGGGCTGGGTAAATTACATTCTTGTCCAGACATCTCTCGCTTTCGCTCCCACGATCGAACAAGATCGCCAAGATCAACTCATATGGTAAAATTCATATGGTCACTTCAGGGGCAGATAGAAGCTCTATCTCCACCTCGTGGGTGAGTAAATCGCTATATCTGAAAGAAACCGTACTGTTTTGAGATTCGATGAACATGGTAAAAAGCCGCGGATAGGTTTCCAATATGACGCCCTGTTTGATTTCGACCTTCCTGCGACTTCTGAGCTCTCGACAGCGCACCCTTGCCCCCTTGTGAAGCGTCACCCATTCTCTGATATTCACTAGGTTTGAAGGCATGGTCCTCACTCCCGAAAATTAATGCATAAATTATACTATTATTTTCATTTATATACAAGACCCCTTCATCTTATCATAACACTCAAGTCAATTTTTGGTTCTTTAGCAATATGCGTTTATTGCCAGCTCGACGTGTTATCCCTTTTGCATCCATATATTCTAATAAAGGAAGAAGATACTTTCTGCTTACATTAGCCGAATCTCTTACCGACGAAATCGTTATCTCCTCCAACCCCAGAAGGAGCTTCACGAACTCTTCCTCAATTTGGCGCACAAGGACGAATTCTCCGCCGACGAACTGCAATGCTCCTCCTTCTTTCAGCATTTCCAACGCTTTCGTCAGTTTTTCTCCTTTAGCGCCCACTTCCTCAGCGAGTTCGCCAACCGTCGGCAGTTGAAAGCCGCGCTCAAGGCAGAGGCTGATGATACGGTCGCATATCTTCTGGAGATTCTCGTCGGCAGAAGGGGAAAATTTAGCGAGCCGCAGCTTGTCGTCGGGCCCAATTGCAATCTCTCCTCTGCTTTGCATTTCTTTAACAATGGCTCGCAACAGATTTGCGCCTAACTTGAAAGAGAGTCTCTCCGCTGTTTCTTCGAGCGAAACGCCGCGAAGGTGTGGATTTTTCCTGTGAAAGTCTTCTAAAGTCCGTTTAAGTTCGTCTTCGAGCTGGCCAAGGGCCGAGGCAGACAAAAAGAAACCTCCCTCTTCTTCGAAGAAATACAACTTGCCCTTCCTCTGCAGCTCTTTACCGACGGAGGTTATTTCCCTTCTACCTTCCTGCGTTAGGATGGCCAACTCCTCAAGGTGTACAGATTTGAGAGACTCGATGATGGCTAAAACTCGCCCTTCTATACTGGTGTCTGCCTTCAAATGCTCAAGAAATTGTAATGTCTTGAAACGGCCGGCCTTCCCCTTCGGCCTCTTGCCATAGGGAAATAGGATTACGCCGCCTCCGATGGTCCTCAAAGGGCTATAAGATCGGACGATGAACCTCTGCCCCGCTTTAACCGCCACGTCGTCCTCTAAGAGGAGCTGAGCGAAGGTTTCGTCTCCAGGATGTATTTCGACCTTAGAGAGAAGGGAAACGCGGGCCAAGAGGTCCGATGTACCGACATGAAGCCTCACCCGTTGCCAGTGCCTAAGGCTGATCGGGGCGGAGGCGAGCAATTCGAGAGAGACATTGACACATTTGGTCGAGCGCAAGAGTTCTGCGCCGCAGAGCACATCTCCCCTATTTACTTCGGCGATCGGAATGCCGGCGAGGTTTATTGCCGCGCGTTGACCAGCTTGCGCCCGTTGGACGGATTTGCCATGAACCTGTAGCGATCGCACTTTTGCGCGTATCCCTTTAGGCATTAATTCTACAACGTCGCCGAGGGAGACAGCGCCCTCATAGATGGTACCGGTTACGATGGTGCCAAAGCCAGACATCGGAAAAGCTCTATCTATCGGCATGAAGAGCGATCCGCCGGCGCTCCTCGGAGGAATGCGGTTCACAAGCGTTTCTATTTCTCTTACCAATTCGTCGAGGTGTAACCCTTTTACCGCGGAGACGGCTACAATCGATTTCCCCTCGAGGAATGTGCCCTTGACGAGCTCCTCTACCTCCGTCTTGGCCAGAGAGAGCATGTCCTCATCCACAAGGTCAGCCTTGGTGAGGACGATGATTCCGTCGCTGATGCCAAGCAACTCCAATATCTCCAGGTGTTCTCTGGTTTGCTGCATCACACCTTCGTCTGCAGCCACCACAAAGATGACGGCGTCGATACCTGCAGCTCCAGCAGTCATCTGACGTATGAAGCGCTCATGTCCCGGGACATCGACTATGCTCACGATGCGGCCATCGGGCAAGATCAATGGAGCGAAGCCAAGCTCTATGGTAATGCCCCTTCGCTTCTCCTCAGAGAGTCGGTCGGTGTCGACGCCGGTAAGGGCGCGCACCAACTCCGTCTTTCCGTGGTCCACATGGCCAGCCGTGCCCAGCACCACCGGCACTTCGACGATCGCGTTGTTCACCTTTCACCACCCCAAGCTTCAACGAGGGCCCTTTCTATATGGTCTTCGTCGCCTAACAATAGCGTCCTCACATGAAACAGCAAGGACTTTCCTGAGACGTTGCATATGATGGGAGGTTTGAAGCTTCTCAAGAAATCACAAAGCTCTTCTTCACTCATATGTGGTGACGCCACCGCCACGGCGTATCCCTCAAGCGGGTGCTCCGGAAAGGCTCCCCCTCCGACGACGTCGTAAACTTTCTTCACAGAAACGCACCATGACGGTAGTTCCTTTTTGAGCTTTTCAGCGAGCGCCTCGGCGCGAGAGAGGAGATCTTCGGCTGAGGCGGTCACCATGGCGAGCGCGGGGATAGAGGACCAGTCTCCTCGCATGTGGAGCGAAAGCGTCGCTTCCAAAGCTGCCAGCGTCATTTTATCTGTGCGCAATGCCCGCAAAAGAGGGTAGGATCTCATGCGATCTATGAGATCTCTTCTCCCCACTATACAACCCGCCTGGGGCCCTCCGAGGAGCTTATCCCCGGAGAAGGTAACGAGATCTACGCCGTCTTTTATGCATTCGCTCACCGTTGGTTCTCCCGGCAAGCCGCTTTCTGTCAGGTCTTCGAGCACGCCGCTTCCGAGGTCCTCGACGAGGTATAGCCCACTTTGGCGAGCCAAGTCTGTGAGGGTGCTCCGCGGAACGGAGGAGGTAAAGCCCACGATGCGATAGTTTGAGGGATGAACCTTGAGAATGAGAGCAGTCTGGTCTGTTATGGCCGACTGGTAATCCTTCGGGTAGGTGCGGTTTGTCGTCCCTACCTCCACCAATTTTGCGCCGGAAAGCTCCAATATCTCAGGTATTCTGAAGGACCCCCCGATTTCAACCAGTTCTCCCCTTGAAACTATGACCTCTCTCCCCTTGGCCAGGGCGGAAAGCGCTAATAGAACGGCGCCTGCGTTGTTGTTTACTACGAGCGCTGACTCAGCACCTGTTATTCGCTCTAACAACCATTCCACGTGATCACCACGGTGGCCGCGGCTTCCCCCGGCTAAGTCGTATTCCAAGTTGCTGTAAGAGCGGGCAATGCTAGCCACTGTTTCTATCGCTTCCTGCGCCAGAGGGGATCTTCCCAAGTTAGTGTGCACGACGACACCGGTGGCGTTTACCAGAGGTTTTAGCTTCATCTTGACGCGCGCCTCGAGGCGTCGCCTTATTTCTTCTTCTATGGCATTTTCTTCCACTTCCATCCTTTGTCCGGCGATTATCTCCTTGCGCAACTCGTCCATCGCCTCAGAGGCTATCGACTTGACGGCGCTCCTGCCTAATTCGTCTTCAAAAAGGCTAATCCATCCCTTGGCCAATAAACTGTCCATCGAGGGCAGAGCTCGCAAGATCGCATTAAAGGGATCATTCATATTAGACCCTCCTCGGATCTTCACTCTTGAAAAAATTTTAACCTTTATCTGAGGCTTCGGCAAAGCCTATAATATTTATGCGAAAAAGTTTAAAACCCGCTGCGAATATGGAAGCGCCCATATCATTTTAGAATTGTAGCATATAATCTTAGCAAACTGTTCACAACTATGAACATAGCTTCAAAGGGAGGGACGAGGGAATGAAGATAGGTCGCGAAGACGCGTTGCTCGTAGTCGACCTTCAGGTCGACTTTTGCCCTGGGGGTACACTGTCCGTGCCGGGGGGCGACGAAATAGTACCGATGGTGAATCGCCTTATCGAATTGTTCTCAAGCAAAGGCGGAAAGGTGGTTTTCTCCCGCGACTGGCATCCCGAAAACCATTGTAGCTTCAAGAGATATGGCGGCATCTGGCCTCCTCATTGCGTTCAAAACTCACCCGGAGCCGCCTTTCACCCAGATCTGATCATGCCGCCGGAAGCAATAGTCGTTAGCAAGGGCACAAATCCGAAGGAAGAAGCCTACTCCGCCTTCAGCGGTACAGACCTTCATGTCACGTTGAATGAAGCGGGAGCGAGGAGGATATTTTTGTGCGGTCTGGCAACTGACTATTGCGTCAAGGCATCAGCTACAGATGCTCTAAAACATGGCTTCGGGGTATATGTGATAGTCGATGCCGTGCGAGGTGTAGACGTAAGTCACGGCGACAGCGCAAGGGCGCTCGAGGAGGTCGAAGCGCAGGGCAGTAAGCTCGTAAGCTC
>LGFQ01000054.1 GCA_001508935.1 Synergistales bacterium 54_24 | reverse complement strand
GCTTTCCTCGGTTTTAATGCATCGCCTACAACGATGAGCCTTTCGACCTTTCCGCTGAGTTCGTTTTCGAGCTCGTTTACGGACTTGGCCCCTATCGCCAGTATTATCGTGTCGGCCGGACCTATCTTTTCTTCCCTGCCCTCTCTTGTTACTATTACGCCGTCGTCTGTTATCTCCTTCACCGGCGAGTTGGCGTAAATTTTTACCTTGTTCTTCTCCAAGTCGCGCATGAGGAAGAGCCGCACAGCTGCCTCTTCGTCTGTGGCGATTTCTGGCAGCATCTCCACGATGGTCACTTCCTTGCCGTGGTTGGCAAAGTGGTCTGCCGTTTCGGTTCCGACCATGCCCCCACCTATTACTATAACTCTGTGTCCTATCGTTGTCTTGCCCGACAGGGCGTCGAAGGCCGTAACCACGTGAGGTTTATCTGTGCCTGGAATGTTTGGGATTATCGGGCTGCCGCCGGTGGCCACTATCACGGCATCAGGTTTTTCGGTTTCTACAGCTTCAGGCGTAAGTTCCATGTTTAAATGCACCTGGACGCCAAATTTGGCAAGTTGTCTTTTTTGCCACACGATGAAGGCGTCAAGCTCTCCCTTGTTGGGCGGGATGGATGCCAGGATGAACTCGCCTCCCAAGCGGTCTGTCTTTTCGAATAGGTGCACCTCATGCCCTCTTTGGGCAGCTACTATGGCTGCTTCCATGCCGGCGATGCCGCCGCCGGCTACGAAGACCTTTTTCCTGGTTTCGGCCGGCTTAACGGCAAGTTCCGTCTCACGGCCGGTCAACGGGTTGACCAGACATCCTATGGGTTCGTTTTTGAAGAGGTTGCCTATGCATGCCTGAAGGCAGCCTATGCAGTAGTTTATATCCTCAAGCATACCAGCCGCTGCCTTGTTGGGAAATTCCGGATCTGCCAGGGATGCCCTTCCCATGGCCACGAAGTCGGCTTTGCCGGAGGATAGGATCGATTCTGCCAAGAAGGGGTCGTTGATCCTGCCGACGGTGATCACGGGTATTGAGACCACGCCTTTGACCTGAGCTGCGAAATCTGTAATCCACCCGTGAGGTACGGCCGCCGGCGGCACTACGGCCTCAATGCTGCCATACACGCCCGCTGACACGTGGATTGCATCTACCCCTGCTTCTTCGAGCATCATAGCTATGGCCTTGGTATCTTCGATGTTTCTGCCGCCTGGGACCAGTTCGTCTCCTGAAATCCTGAATATGACGGGAAAATCCCTGCCCACCTTGGATCTTATGTTCGCTATGATTTCCCTCGCAAATCGGGTGCGGTTGATGAAGCTGCCGCCGTATTCATCTGCTCTCTTGTTGGAGTAGGGGGAGAGGAACTGGGCGATGAGGTAGCCATGAGCGCCGTGGACCTCCACGCCGTCGAAGCCGGCTTTTTTGGCGCGCAAAGCGCAGTCGCCGAACTTCTCGATGAGTTCTTTTATCTCGTCTACGGTGAGTTCGTGCGGCACTTCCTGGTTTACAGGACACGCGATCGGAGACGGAGCCACAGGTTGGGTGCCGATTATATTGTGATTGGTCTGCCTGCCGGCGTGGTAGATCTGGGCGAAGATCTTGCCTCTCCAATTATGGACGCGCTTGGTCAGGGCGGCATGCCCCTCTATTTGGGCATCTTCCCATAAGCCAGGAATGTTTGGGAAACCCTTGCCCCTGGGGTCTATGGCGTAATCTTCGGTTATTATCAACCCCCATCCGCCCTTGGCCTTCGCTTCGTGGTAGGCGATGAATCGCTCCGTAGCCCTTCCATCGTCAGTGCAATAGTTAGCCACCATGGCCGGTACCACGAGCCTGTTCGAGGTCTCGATCCTTCCGATCTTGCCCGGAGAAAAGATATGTTTGAACATTAGATCCCCTCCTTAAATTCCGAGCATGTAAGAATTTTTACATTAGTTAAAATTATCTCACTTCATGCCCGTGGACGCAACGACCGAAAGCCAACCATGATATACGTGTTATTCAAATGAAGATATCGTCTTATAGCAGTTTGTGGCAAAATTGGTATAATCTTAACAAAGGGGGTGTTATTTATGGTGTCCTGGCTAAAGAGATGTCTGCTGGTGGTCGTTTTCCTTTTGGTTTCCTTGAGCATGGCTTGGGGACAGGTGGTCAACGAGCCCTACGTGGAAGAAGAACCTGAGGCTTTAGGGAGCAGGATTGAGGAGCTCTCTGAGAGAGTGGACGAGCTTTCCGCAAAGGTGGACGGAATTTTACAATCCCTTCAAGAACTCAAAGTCCCGGGGGAAGAGCAGCAGAGGTTGGCAGCCCTCGAAAGCGAAGTCTCATCAATGCGAGAGGAAATCTCAGCCCTCAAGAATGATCTTAACAAGACGCTTTCGCTCTCTCAGGATGTAGCAAACATCGGTGACGAACTTTCTCAGAGCGACGCCTTATTAGGAGACCTCGCGGCGAGACTTGAGGTTTTGGAGTCTTATGCGAGGGAGGAAAGCGAATCCCTAAAACAACAGGCAGAGATTTTGAAGGGAGAAATCGATCAACTCAAGACGATTGTCGGGGGTATGGAGGATAAAAATGCAGCATTTACACAGAAGCTCGAAATTTTAGATGGCAAAATCGCAGGGTTTGAGCCGTTGTCGGGCGATGTGGAAACCCTATCCAAGGATGTGCGCGCTATAAAAGAAAGCGGGGAGGCCGTATCGAGCGAGGTCGAAGGCCTGAAAGAGCAAATTAACCGCGTTGAATCGGCTATAAAAGAGCTTGAGAAAAGCGCAAGTGAAATCAAAGCCTTGGGCGATTCCGTAAAGGAGCTGGAAGCGCGAGTTGCCGAGGGAGATAGCGCCAGAAAACAACTCCAGGAAAGCCTTTCCTCTGCTGATGCCCAGCTTGCGAGCAGGGTTCAGGCCCTCGAGGGGGATATGGGAACGATCAAGGCGCAGACGCAAGGCTTTGAGAAGCGCTTGGGTGAAATTGCATCCCAAATGGGCGGCATTTCTGAAGGCACGAAGCAGTTAGCCGCTAAAATAGGGGATGTGGAGCAGTTCCGCGCACAAACCGAGCAAGCCATTGCCTCGCTCAGAGAGGAAATGGCGCCGGTTCAAGAAATCATAAGGCCTATCGTGGCTGCGGTGAAAGAGAAAGATGCAATTGAGGGCAGAGTTGAAAGCTTGGAGTCGGCTATACAAGAAATCAAGGCCGGGCAAGATCAACTGAAGAGCGCCATCGACTCCGTTAAATCTTCCGCATCTATCGTGACGTTTCTGTCGATATTGGCGATAGTTTTAGCGCTGCTATCGTTATACTTCATCTTTAAGCCGCCCAAGAAAAGATTTTAGGCATAGTTCGGTCTCTGGAGGTCTGCTGTGGGGAACCGAAAGCTCGTCTTTGGTTCCCCCTTTGGTTTCTTTTTAGCCTGGGAGCTATTGCGGATCTGCACGTAAAGGTTTAAATTAAACTAAAATAGAAATCTTGCGAGGAGTGTCAGACGTCGTGAAGAACATGCTAAAGGATAAGCTCAAGGCAGGGGAGTTCGCTATAGGTCCCTTTTTAGGCATAAACTCCCCGGATTTGGTGGAGATCATGGGACTTTCCGGTTTCGACTTTTTGGTCATCGACACGGAGCATGGGCCTATGAGCCCAGAGTCCATACAACATCTCATACGTGCGGCGGAGGTAAGGGGCATCGTCCCCATCGTCCGCGTGACGGATCAGGGAGAGACCACAATATTGCGGACGCTCGATGTGGGCGCTTACGGCATAGAAGTGCCTCAGGTCAATTCGCCCGATGCGGCGGAGCGGGTCGTGAGCTTTGCAAAGTATTATCCCAGAGGAACGCGCGGCGTGGCTTTTCCGAGGGCTTCAGGTTATGGCATGCGCTCTCTGGATAGCTACATCGCTGAAGCGAATGAAGAGACGATGGTGATCGTGCATTGCGAAAATAAGTTGGCCTTGGACTGCCTGGACGAGATCGCCGCGGTCGATGGTGTGGATGTGGTTTTCGTAGGCCCCTATGACCTGTCTCAATCGTTGGGTGTGCCCGGCAAGGTAGAGAGTGCCGTAGTGAGAGACGCCATAGACCGCGCGTTGGAGATGATTCGCAAGAGCGGGAAAGTGGCGGGCATATTCGTGGCCACCGTGGACGATGCGCTCGCGCGCATCGAGCAAGGCTTTCAGTACATAGGCTACAGCATGGACAGCATCCTCTTCGGCGGCGTCTGCAAAGCCGCGGTCGATGCAATCCGCTCTAAAGGGATCAAGGCGTAGGTCCATGGCGAAAGAAGCAACTGTGGCATGTGAGCCCTTCTCTCTGGAGAAGGGGATGCAATATCTCGATCACTTCAGCTCCTGCTCCCAGAAATCTTGTGACTACAGCTTGGTCAACCTGTGGGCGTGGGACGAATATTTCGGCTATCATTGGGCTTGGGATGGCGATTTGGTCTGGCTCCTGTGCACGCGGCCCTATGAGGCCTTTCAGGCGCCTGTGGGCCGTTGGGAAACCCAGGATTGGAGGGAGATATTCGAGCGTTTCCCAGAGGGGACGTGTTTTGAGCGGGTTCCCGAAAGGCTGGCCTGCATCTGGAAGAGGGCTTTGGGCGATCAGCTTGAAGTCCGTGACGACAGAGGGCAGTGGGAGTATATCTACAGGGTAAAAGACCTGGTCGAACTCAAGGGAAACCGCTATCACGGCAAGAGAAACCTCCTTCGGCAGTTTATGAAAAACTACGACTGGACCTACAGCCGCTTAGAAGATCGTCACATACCCGAGGTCTTGAAGATGCAGCAAGAGTGGTGCGAAAGCCGAGATGCTGAGAATTCTGTGGGCATTGCGGTGGAGGATGTAGCCATAAAAAGGACTTTCAGCCGCTGGCAGGAACTCCCGAACCTGATCGGAGGGGTGCTCTACGCAGGGGGAAAGATGGTAGCATATACGGTGGGCGAGCGCCTTGACGACGATACGCTTTTGATACACTTCGAGAAGGGTCTCAGTCAGTATAAGGGAGTGTATCAAGCGATCAATCATCTCTTCCTCTTGAATGAGGGGGCCGAGTTTACCTGGGTGAATAGAGAGCAAGATCTGAACATAGAAGGATTGCGCAAGGCCAAAATGTCATACAATCCTGCGTTCTTTCTCAGGAAGTGCCGTGTCAAGTGGCTCGGCGTTTCCTGAAGGTTTTGAAGGGTTTTGGCAGATGGAGGATGTGTCTTTGCTTTTAGGCAACGCGCAACACAAGGGCAAAAGAAGAGAACAGCAGGACTCCTTCGCCATCTCTGACGTGAGCGACGCCATCTTCGTAGAAAAGGGCGGGATTTTGGCTGTCTTGGCAGATGGCATGGGGGGAATGTCGTTGGGGCGAGAGGCCAGCGCGCTCGCCGTGGAGACGATGCTCGAATCGTATGCCGCCAAAGAGGACAGCGAGTCCGTCGATGAGGCTCTGATGCGCTCGCTGTCCAGGGCAAACATGGCAGTGGTGGAGCTGGCGCGAAAGCATGACCTTGAAGGGTCTGTCGGTACCACAATGATAGCAGCGGTCATCTTCCGAGGGGGCCTTTACTGGATATCGGTGGGTGATAGCCGTATATACCTGTGTCGTGACGGGAGGTTGATCCAGCTCACCGCAGATCACACATATGCCTCGGAGCTTTACGAAGAGGCCTCTATCGGTGAAATCTCGTGGAACGATGCACTGCTTCACCCTCAGAGGGGCGCTCTGACCAGCTTCCTCGGCATGGAGCGGATTCCGATTGTGGACAGAAACGCTCAGCCTCTGTCGCTACGTGATGGTGACCGGGTGCTTTTGTGTAGCGATGGGCTATACAGAGGCCTTTTGAGCGAGGAGATAGTGGAAGAAATGCGCCTTTCTCCTCGAGAAGCGGCAGAGAGGTTGGTCTTGCGCGTCTTAGCGAAGGACCTGCCACATCAGGACAACGTGACCGCGATAGTCTTAGCTCCTATGGAGCTATCCTTCGCTTATTATGAAGTCGAGAGACCGGTTGGGGGGATGAGTCATGTCGTGGGTGAGGTGCGATAAGGGGCATTACTACGACGACGAGAGACACAGTTCTTGTCCTTATTGCGGTGTGGAAGAGGTTAGCGTCGACGTATCGACCCTTCGATCCGGCGAGGACATCAAGGCATCCGCCGCTAATTCGCAGGGCGAACGAGGGGACGAGAACGAAAAGACCGTGCGCCTTGGGGAATTTAAAACAGTGGGCGGCTCAGAGGAAGGCGAGACGGTAGCCCTCGTAAGGAGCAACTTGGGAATGGATCCCGTAACGGGCTGGCTCGTCTGCATCGATGGCCCGGAGAAGGGGAGAGATTTCAGGATCCGAAGCGAGAAGAACAGCATAGGTCGGGCGCCGACGAACGATATATGCCTTCGCAGCGATGAAACTGTATCACGCATTCATCACGCTTACGTCATCTACGATCCCAAGAAAGCTGCCTTTCGCCTTCAGGCTGGCGAAGGGCGCGGCTTGGTCTACAAGAATGGAGAGGAAGTCGTCTTCTCGGAACCCCTTGAGGCATACGATGTTATAGAGCTGGGGCGGACGAAGCTCCTCTTTGTCCCTCTCTGTGGGGAGCGATTTAAATGGGAGTGAGGACGAGCGTGCGCTGTGTCATCGCCGCGGTCGTCGTGTCCGTCTTGTTTTTTGCTTCCGCATGCAATGCTCAAGGCGACTTCAAGTTCAGGATAGTTCAAGTGGCTCCCACATACCCGGAACTTGCAGCCTATATAGAAGTTCTCGACGCAGACGGGGCGTTGGTCTCGGGGCTTGAGCCTAAAGACCTCGTGGCTACTTTAGACGGCAAACCTGTTACGGTCAGCTCTTTCGCACCAGACGATGGAGGGGCCGCCTTCGTCTTCCTCGTGGACATATCGCGCTCCCTGAGGGCATCTCACATCGTTCAGGTGCGCAAGGTCCTCTCCGAATGGATAGACGCGATGGGGCCGCAGGATAGGGCGGCGATCGTGACGTTCGGAGAGACGGTAAAGCTCCTTTCGGATTACACGGACTCAAAAGAGGACTTGAAGAAGATAGCGGGGTCGCTCGAGGCGCAAGATCAACTTACGCTGTTGCACCAAGCTATTATCTATGGACTGGAATTGGGCAGGCGCGCAGATCCCGATCTTGCGGCGCGCAGGTCTCTCGTCGTAATTTCCGACGGCATGGACGACTCGAGGGGCAGCGCGACGAAGGACGAGGTTTTAAGGCGCTTAGCAGAAGAGCCTCTGCCGATCTACGCTGTTGGCTTCTATGTGCCGCCCATGAACGAGACCAAGAAAAGGGGTTTGGAGACCCTTGGCGAGTTCGCTCGCGCCTCCGGCGGGGAGATCTTCGTCGCGGAGGAGGACAGTCTCGCGGATGCCTTCCGCAAGGCTATGTCGCGCGCCCGTGCCACATATAAAGCGGTGCTGGATGCCTCCTCTTTTGAGGCCGACGGCCAGCCGCACAGGATTTCGTTCGTGTTGCAGGTGGATGACCGCTTATATCGTGAAAGCAGGGATGTGCGCCTCATCGATTTGAGATTAGTCCCCGGCATGGCGCCTGCGCCTCCTGCTTCACCGGAGGAGGTCTCGGCACCTCAGGCGGAAGCTCCGAAGCTTCAGCCAAATGGATCGGCTGCCAAGCCGGCATCGAAGAAGCGATCCTCATTGCCTTCTGTTCCTCTTTTGATGGCGATTGCGGCCTTAATTGCAGTGCTGGCGCTCTTATTTTTGATCAGCAAGAGGCGATCTCGTTCCGTCGAGGAAGGCGAAAGTCATATCAGCACCGATCCCACTCAGGCGCCATCCTCGACCACCGCAAAGGGCGTGCGCCTGAGGCTGACGGTGGTGAAGGGGGCTGAAGCCTCCAAAGATTACGACATTGAAGTTGCGCCAGCCGTTACGATCGGGCGCTTGCCGCGGGACAATGTGGTAGTCATAAAGGGAGACGCCGGTGTGTCTGGGCGCCACTGCGAGATCTTCCTGGAAGACGGCAGGCTATATGTGCGCGATCTCAATTCTACGAATGGAACATTTGTAAATGGCATCGCCATTAAGAAACCTCAGCCGCTCGACGATAGCGATACCTTGCTTTTGGGGAGGACAGAGCTTCGCGTATCGCTCCCAAAGGAAGTCGTTTAGCATGAGGAGAGGTAGTACGCATTGGAGATGGAAGCGTTAGAGGAAATATGGCCCGAGCGTGTCTGTCTCAATTGTCTCGGCAGGAAGGAACCAGGGCTCGACTGTCCTAACTGTGGATGGTCGGGAGAAAGTCTTTTCGTCTCGCCTCTTTTCCTGCCTCCAGGGACAATCTTGAAGGAAAAATATCTGGTGGGCAAGGTGCTCGGCCATGGCGGGTTTGGCGTCACCTACATGGCGTTGGATCTCTCTCTCGCCTTGCGCGTTTGCCTTAAGGAATACTTCCCGGCCAACTTGGCCACCAGAAGCGCTCCGCAGAGCCTCTACGTTCAGGTCTTCAGCGGAGAGGCTGGCGAACTTTACGACCTCGGTCTGCGCAGTTTCCTCCATGAAGCACAGATCCTTGCTCGTTTCGAGGATCATCCTGGCATCGTGTCGGTTCGCGACTACTTTGAGGCCAACGGCACGGCCTATATGGTGACGAGCTATTTTAACGGAATAACGCTGAAGGCCTACCTGGAGCAAAAGGGAGGCAGCATACCCTTCCCCTTGGCGTTGAAAATCCTGATGCCCGTGATGGATTCATTGAGGAGCGTTCACTCGGCTGGCCTCCTCCATAGAGACATAAGCCCGGAGAACATATATCTCACCGATGACGGACAGGTAAAGCTCCTCGACTTCGGCGCTGCGACGCGCATGGAGACTCCTTACGAGGACAGCATATCTGTCGTCGTAAAGCCTGGCTATGCTCCTGAGGAGCAGTATCGCTCCGGCGGGGAGTTGGGGCCATGGAGCGACGTATATGGAGTAGCCGCCACGCTGTATCGCGCTATCACCGGGATCGTCCCTCCAGATGCCTTGGATCGCCTGCATCAAGACTCCCTAAGGCTTCCCTCTGATTTGGGCGTGCAAATTCCGAAGCACGCCGAGAGCGCTCTCATAAAGGCCTTGGCCGTCAATTCCCGAGATCGCTTCCAAGATATCTACTCTTTTCAGCGGGCCCTTATGGAAGAGAGACCTCAGCGAGTTCAAGCCGAGGGAGATCGCCCCGGGCCTCGCAAGTCTCGCAGAAGAACCCGCCCGCTGGCCATCGTGGCCCTTGTTTTTGCCTGTGGCACGCTCTACTTCCTTTGGAGCGATAGCCCTGACCGACTGTACAGGGAGGGCAAGAGCCTATACGAGCGTGGAAGTTACGAGAGGGCCTTGGAATATCTCTTCGAGGCCAAGGGCAAAGCCGGCGGCGATCTCCTTCGCCGCATCGATCTCGCCGCTGCCGAGATCCTCTTGAGGTTGAACCGTCCGGAGGAGGCCATAGGTGAGCTCAAAAAGATCGTCGAAGAGGAGCCAGGTTCAGCCGAGGGGTGGTCCCTCTTGGGCGACGCTTACAGCGCCATTTCCCGCCCTGAAGAGGCCTATCGAGCCTATATGAACGCTTGTCGCGCTTCGCCGGAGGATGCAGCGCTGTGGCTTAAGGCAGGGGAGATGGCTGAAGGGCTTGGGCGCGAAAATGAGGCGCTCGAAGCCTACGAAAATGCGCTTTTATACGATGACGGACCTCCAGAACTTTGGTCAAAGGTCGGAGTGCTTTATGAGAGTTCTGGCAGGTTCGATAAGGCAGCGCAGGCATATCGCAGGGCTGCGGATCTCGCCCCCGATGATGCAGAGGCGTGGAGGCGTTTGGGGTTTGCCCTCATGAACGCATCGGATTTCGAGGGGGCCTCCGAAG
>LGFQ01000053.1 GCA_001508935.1 Synergistales bacterium 54_24 | reverse complement strand
GGTAAGAGCCTCCTTTCTTCATGGGTTTGGTTGGTTCTTACCACCATTATATTTTCAAAGCCAAATTCCACACTAAAGATTATAGAGCCGGCTGTGAGTTGCATTAGATAAGGCATATAATAAGATACAGCAAAGGTTCAGACGGAGCCTTGGGAAATGGGTGGGCTATGTGACCGTGAATGGACTGAAGAACCTCGGGTTTAAGTCTGGAGTCGCCAACAAAAGGAGGAGTTTCAGATGAAGGAAAACAAGTTGAGGGAGCTTTTGAGGGCGGGGAAGCCTTCCTTAGGCACCCGCGTGCTGAGCCAGTGGCCTATGGTCGTCGAATACGTAGGCACCAGCGGGAATTTCGACTATATCGAATACGTCGCCGAATACTCCCCTTTCGATCAGTACGATTTGGAAAACATCGCTCGTGCCTGTGAGCTGCACAACATGGGATCTATGATCAAAGTCGATTTCCAGAACCGCGAGTATGTTGCCCAGAAGGCGATCGCCTCCGGTTTCCAGGCGATCCTCTTCACGGATCACAAGACTCCGGAAGAGGTCCGTGCTTCTATAAAAGCCGTAAAAGCGGACGAGCCGACCACCGGTGGACGCTTCGGCTTCCCGAACCGTCGTTATATCGGCTGCCAGCCTTACATCTCCCAGTTGGAGCATATCAAACGCGTAAACGATATCGTGCTTTGCTTCATGATAGAGAAGAAAGAAGCCATGGACAACATCGAAGAAATCTGCTCTATCCCCGGTGTCGACATGGTCCAGTTCGGGCCGTCCGATTATTCCATGAGCATGGGCAAAAATAAGGCCGACGCGGCCGAAGAGTGCAAAGCCGCAGAGCGCAGGATGATAGAAGTTGCCCTAAAGTGCGGCGTGCAGCCCAGATGTGAAATATACGGAAGTCCGGACGACGTTAAATACTATTTAGATCTCGGCGTCAGGCACGTATGTTTCGGCGACGAGATGAACATATACTCTAAGTTCCTGCGCAAGGAAGGCGGCTACATGCGCGGAATCGTCGACGGCATCAAGTAGTGTTAAGTTCTCTGAGCTATGGCAGTTCTGTAAGCCCTTAGTAAGAGGGGGAGTGTGTCAATGGCAAACGATACGTTGGTGGTGGTGTGGAGTTCGAGGGACAGGGACGTGGCCTTAAATACGGTCTTCATGTACACGAAGAACTCCAAGCTCAAGGGATGGTGGAACGACGTCAAACTGGTGGTCTGGGGTCCTTCGGCGAAGCTTATCTCCGTGGATCAGGAGCTACAGGCGGAGTTGGCTGAGGTGAAGAAGGCTGGCGTCGAATTGTTGGCGTGCAAGGCCTGCGCGGACAGATATGGGGTATCTAAGCGATTGGAGGAGTTGGGTATCAACGTGATTTACATGGGGGAACCGCTGACTGGATATCTTAAAAGTGACTATGCGGTCCTGACATTTTAGCTCGCAAGCTTCAAGGTGGTACCTTCATAATAAAACGCGTGGAGCAGAACAGAAACGGAGCTTTAGGTAAAAAATGCATTGTGCATCTATAGATAAACCGAGAAACCACGGCTTTGACTTGCAGAGCCTTAGCGCGGCTGCCTCTTGGAGTTGCCTTGATGTCTCATGTAAAAATGTAGACGAACTGGACAGGTGCCTTAAGCAAGATTCTAAGCGAAGAAAAGTTGCTTGTTTTATCTGCAGTGAGGTTATATAATGCTGCTTATTAGATCGCCAAGAGTTATGGGAGGGGAGATGGAGGTATGAAATACGTATGCACGGTTTGTGGCTATGTTTACGATCCTGCCAATGGCGACCCCGATTCGGGCATTGCCCCCGGGACGCCCTTTGAAGAGCTCCCTGATGATTGGGTTTGCCCCGTCTGTGGCGTAGGAAAGGACATGTTCGAGCCGGAGGAGTAAAGCCAGCCCTTTTGACGTACGGAAATCAGAGTTCGATTTGGATCGCCGGCGAACGATGGTCATTTAGCGCCGTGAGATGCTTTGCGATTTAAGCTTTAAATTGTTGCGATGAAGGGGAGAGTAGTATCGGTGCGAGCGCTCCAGAGAGGGGGCCAAGGGTGCGAGGCTCCCGCGCTTGTCGGTATGAAGACCACCCCGGAGCTGCCGTCGAAGCCTTAGCTTTAGGATAAGGCGGCGGGGTCCGCCCCAAACAGCGGATTTCGAGCGCCGGGCTCAGTGCCCGGAAGAGGAGTGGAACCGCGGGATCTTGCCCGTCTCCTTGTAGGGGTGGGCAAGATCTTTTATTTATCTGGAGGGATAAAAATTGATTGGTCTGCTTGAGCGCTATGAGGATCTCTTTCCTCTCACGTCCGCGACCCCGCGCATTTCGCTGGGAGAGGGGAATACCCCGCTTTTGCCGTTGCGAAACATAGGCAAAAGCTTGGGCATAAAGTTGTACGGAAAGGTGGAAGGTGCCAACCCCACCGGTTCTTTCAAAGATAGGGGGATGGTATTGGCTGTGGCTAAGGCCTTGGAAGGCGGAGCCCGCGCCATCGTCTGCGCTTCCACTGGCAACACTTCCGCCTCAGCGGCTGCTTACTCTGCGACGGCCGGCCTCCCCTGTTATGTGATCCTTCCAGCCGGCAAAGTGGCGAGGGGCAAACTCGCCCAGGCCTTGATCTACGGTGCCAAGGTTTTGGCAGTGCTCGGCAACTTCGACAAGGCTTTGGAGTTGGCGATGGCCGCGTCCGACGAGTGGCGGTTGGCCATCGTGAACTCCGTGAACCCGTATCGCCTTTGGGGTCAGCGCAGCGGCGCTTGGGAGATCTGCGACGAACTGGGTAGAGCCCCAGATTGGTGTGTCCTTCCCGTTGGAAATGCCGGAAACATCACCGCCTACTGGGCGGGCTTCGTCCAGTATTGGCGGATGGGGAAGTGCCAGGGCGTGCCGCAAATGGTGGGCGTTCAGGCCCAAGGGGCCTCGCCGCTCGTAACGGGCGTCGAATGTGACGAACCCGAGACCGTCGCCACGGCGATTCGCATAGGTCGGCCGGTGAACGCCCCCAAGGCGCGCGCTGCGGTCAAAATGAGCGGCGGATTCTTCATGGCTGTGAGCGACGAGGAGATACTCGAAGCCCAAAGCCTTTTGGCGTCACGCGAAGGTGTCTTCGCCGAGCCGGCCTCCTGTGCTCCGCTGGCGGGGCTGATGAGGCTCAAGCGGGAGGGCAAATTGCCAGAGGCGATGACGATCGCGATGATACTGACGGGAAACGGCCTCAAGGATCCGGACACAGCTATATCTAAAGCAGGCGAGCCCGTCGAAGTGGACGGAACCATGGAGGCTCTGCGGGAGGTGATTGCGCCATGATTTTGCGGGTGAAGGTACCCGCGTCGAGCGCAAACCTCGGTTCTGGTTTCGACACGCTGGGCATGGCCATTTCCCTCTACAATTTTTACGACCTCCTTTCGCTTCTTCCCAGCGGCAGCTACGAGATAGAAGTTATTGGCGAGGGGGAGCATGAGCTCGAAGACCCCATTGGGAATTTGCTCATCAAAAGTTACGAGCGCGCCGCGGAAGAGTGGGGGATCGAACTCCCCGGGCTCAAGCTTCGATGCCTCAACGCCATTCCCTTGCGCAGAGGACTTGGAAGCTCCTCCAGCGCGGTCGTCGGCGGGGTGCTCCTCGCCAATGCTATGAGGGACAACCCCTTAGATAAGGATGAACTGCTTACCTTGATGGTTTCCATCGAAGGGCATCCAGATAACGTAGTCCCGAGTTGTTTGGGCGGCATGGTCGTCAGCTCGTGGGATGGCCACGAGCTGAGGTGTGTCAAGCTTCCTTCTCCTCCTCGGGATATAGTCGTTGTCGTGGCTGTGCCCAATGTGGAGGTGAGCACGAGCGAGGCCCGTCAGGCTTTGCCCGAGCAAGTGAGCTTGAACGACGCAGTTTTTAACGTGAGCCGCGTGGCGCTGCTCGCTGCTTCGTGGGCGACCGGACAGTGGGACTACTTACCGTGGGCCATGGAGGATCGGCTTCACCAGCAGTTTAGGGCTCGCCTTTTCCCCGGTGGAGAGGAGATTTTGGATAGGGTAAGGTCCGTTTCGGGGTGTCTCGGTGTGGCGATAAGCGGCTCAGGCCCGAGCGTCATGGCCTTTGCAAGGGAAAACGTCCAGGAGGTCGCCGAGACAGCCTGCCGCACATTCATGGAAAAAGGGGTCCGTTCCCGCTTTTTTGTCCTCGACATAGATGAAAACGGAGCCGTTGTAGAATATACAGAGCCTTCACTCGACAAGGAGGAGATAGGACATGTCAAAAGCGGCCGATAAGCCTGAGACCTTTGACGGTCGGGCTGTGGACTCCGTGACCTGTGATCGCGATGTGGCAAAGGTGGCAATTTTGGGCGTGCCTGATGTGCCCGGCATAGCAGCTCGCCTGTTTTCACGCTTGGCCGAGCGCGACATTAAGGTCGGGATGATCATCCAAAGCATCATGAGGGGTGGCGTAAACGATATAGCCTTCTTAGTCAGGAGGGACATCTTGGGCAAAGCTATAGAGGCTTGTCGCGAAGTGGCTAAGGAGATAGGCTCCCAGGGCGTGACGTTCGACGCCGAGATCGGTCGCGTTACGGTAACCGGCCCAGGAGTGTCCGAACGGCCCGAAGTTCCATATCGGGTGTTTTCGACCCTCGCACAAGAGGGCATCAACATAGACATGATCTCGTCTACACATGAATCGATCACGTGCGTCGTCGAATCCAGCGATGTGGAGCGCGCTGCGCAGGCCCTGCGCAGGTGCTTCCTCTCCTGAGATGGGATAAAATAAAAGGCAAGCTCTTTTTTGGGTGGTGAAGCGCGTGAGAAAGATCATAGGGGCATTGTTGTGCCTCTGCCTTTGGACTGCAGTCGCGGCGTCTCAGGAGACGGTGACGTTGAACGCCGAGAGCCTGTATTATGACCCCTCGACGAGCCAAATCAAAGCCTCCGGCAGCGTGGTGATCCGCGAGGCAAACATCGTAATAGAGGCCGAGGAGGGCGAAGGAAAGTCCGATGGCAGCACTTTCCGCCTTTATGGCAACGTGCGCGGCCACTTCCAAAAGGAGGGAATTGACTTAACTTGTGACGAATTAGTGGTGCAGCAGCGCGAAGAAGGAAGAATAGCCACAGCTAAGGGAAACGCTAAACTGCTGCGCGGGGAGGAGCGCATAGTTGCCGATGAGCTCGAGTGGCTCTGGGGCTCCCCGGATAACTATGTCGCCAGGTCGAATGTGGACGCAGTTACGAGCGTTTACGCGGTTCAGGCTCAAGAGGTCGGCCGTCGGGGCGGTCGTTTTTGGGCTAAGGACGTGAAGCGCTTTGAAGACAAGGCCAAAGGAGTTACGCTTTCCGCCAGAGAAATCGAGGGCAACATTGAGGGTGAAGAGATAAAAGATTTAACAGCCGTTGGCAACGTGGTCGTCAAGCAACGCACTTCCCAAGGAGAGACGACGCTCTCTGGGAACAAGGCTGTCTACTCCAAGGATCGCGGCACGATCACCGTGACGGGCAAAAAGGCGGTTGCATTTCAGAAGGACCGCACGATACGGGCAGACACGCTCATCCTGTTTTTGGAGAGCAGGAGAGTTGAAGCTCACGGATCTCCTCAGATCGAGTTCTTGAGAGAGCAGGAGAAAAAGTAAATGGCCCAAACCCTGCGAGCGGAAAAGCTCGAAAAGAGCTTTCGAGAGCGCACTGTTGTGTCGTTGGTAAGCCTCAAGGTGAAGCGAGGGGAGATAGTCGGCCTGTTGGGTCCAAACGGCGCAGGAAAGACCACCACCTTTTATATGATCGTTGGGCTGATCTTTCCTGATAAAGGCAAAATTTACCTCGACGGCTTGGATGTGACGCCGATGCCCGTGTATAGACGAGCGCGCTTGGGGATAGGATATCTTCCTCAAGAACCATCCGTGTTTAGAAATCTCACCGTTAGAGAAAACCTGGAGCTCGTCCTCGAAGAACGGGGTTTGGATCAAAAAGGGCGGAAGGAAATAGTCGATCATCTCATCGAAGAGTTCGGCATCGCCGAGATAGCTCACGTGCGCGGCAACTCTCTGAGCGGCGGGGAAAGGCGGCGCGTGGAAATAGCCCGCAGTTTGGCTACGATGCCCGACTTCATCTTGTTAGATGAACCGTTCAGCGGGATAGATCCCATTGCAGTCTATGACATCCAACAACTCATCATTAGTCTAAAGTCGAAAGGATACGGCATATTGCTCACCGACCATAACGTCAGGGAGACGTTAGCCATAACGGACAGGGCTTGTTTGATCCACAACGGTAGTATAGTAATCGAGGGCTCTCCCAGAGATGTCGCCGCGAGCGACATGGCGCGCAGATTTTACTTGGGCGAGCGCTTTCGCTGGTGAAGGCGCGGTATTTTTTGCCAAGTGCCGTTGAGGATAATGCTTATGACGGCAGAAGCTGCACGGCGCACGGCTGTAGATAGGTCGAGAGACAATGAGAGTTGTTCGGGTTGTATGCCTATCGCCGTCACCGCTAACCACCCCAAGTGAGGTCCCAATATGAGAGGCAGGGTTATTCCGTGAGTTTCAAAAACGGCTTCTGCGAGCTCGTCGAGCGCGAGACGTCTTACGCTGCCGGCTTTGAGGCCCATGTTCGCCGCATCTACTATGATGAGCTCTTTGGGACGGTCGCGCAAGAGCCACGGTGTGTAGTTTTCGGGCACCGTTTCGCAGACCACGACGCGCATCCACGGCGGCGCTATCGGTATGAGCGATTCTGCTATGTAGACGCCTACGCCATCGTCTCCCCTCAACCTGTTGCCCAACCCCCAGAGGTGCACTTCAAATGACGAAAGTTCATTCTCCATCTTCACATTACTCTCCTGACCTTTTTGTCTCCAAAATGGTGCGCCATTCGTTGCGAATGACGGCTGGAACGCTTGCGAGCCGCATCCTCGGCATGCTGAGAGAGATCCTAACGGCAGCGTTTTTTGGCGCCACGCGAGAGCTCGACGCCTTCTATGTGGCTTATACGTTGGCAAACCTGTCCCGACAGCTCTTGGCGGAGGGGGCGCTGTCTGCCACTTTCGTCCCCGTCTTCTCTCAAACTTTGGCGAAAGACGGCCTTGATCGCGCCGAGAGGCTTGCGAAAGAAGCCGTAACGCTCCTTCTGGCGATGGGAACGCTCGTCGTCACAGCGGGTATAATCTTTGCGCCCTACCTGGTTTTTCTTATAGCCCCCGGCTTTAAGGGGCCGGATGCCGTCTTGGCGACGAACTTGACTCGCTTTCTCATGCCATATCTCATTTTGGTTTCCCTCGCTGCCTTGGCCATGGGAGCGCTCAACAGCATGGAGAGCTTCTTCGTGCCCGCTATAGCCCCTGCAGTGGCCAACTTGGTTTATATAGTGGCTGTATCGTTATTATATTGGAGAATGGGAATATGGGCCCCTGCCGTTGCGGTTTTATTGGGCGGATGTTTTCAGATGGGCCTGCAGTGGGCGTGGTGTGCTGGCAAGGGTTTGGTGCTAATTCCTGCCATGCCGGGAAGGGATCCGGAGCTCTGGCGTATGGTTCGCCTGTTTTTCCCATATGCCGCCGGGCTTTCCTTGAACCAGTTTCATCCCATCATAAACCGCATCCTCGGATCCTTTTTGGAGGATGGGGCTATCTCTGTGCTCAACTATGCGGATCGTCTCATCCAGCTTCCCCTCGGCCTTTTCGTCATAGCCGTCTCTCAGGCTGTGCTTCCCCTCTTTTCCAGGGCTGCCCTCGAGGACGAAGTCGCCTTTGCCGACATAGGGCGAGATGCCCTGCGTTTTGCACTCTTCATCGTTTCACCCATAACCCTATGCACCCTCTTGTATGCGGGCGAGGCGGTTCATCTGTTGTTCTACCGTGGCGCCTTCGGCGACTGGGCTTGGCGCGCGACGAGCGGCGCCCTATTTTTTTACGCCCTTGGACTTCCCGGTATGGCCTGCAACAATGTTACCCTGAGGGCGCTTTACGCTCGTCGCTTCCCTAAGGCTGCGTTTTTCGTCGTAGCTACGAGCGTTTTGGCCAATCTCGCCTGCAGTGTGGTCCTCATGCGATTCCTTTCCTATAGAGGGCTTGCGCTCTCCAGCGCTATTGCCTTCACGTCTGCCTCTCTCGTCGGCGGGCGCTTTCTGCGCGCCTCGCTCGGCAGGCCGATCGGGCTTTTCGACATACCGTGGGTGTCGAGGCTCGCTTTGAGTTTGGCGATTACAGGTGGAGCTTCGATGTTCTATAAGTTTTTGATACCCTATCCCTTAGGTGCTGGGTTGTCCTTGCGGACCCTTTGGATGTGCGGCGCCTTCGCCGTCGGTGCTGCAAGTTATATAATAACTGTGCGGCGCCTGAAGTGCGCGGAGTGGCGATGGGTAGCAGAAGCGATAAGGCGGGATAAAGCGAGGGCGAAAAGAGATGAATAAAATACGGGTTATTATTATGCTTTTGCTGTGTTCGTTAGCTTCGGTGGCAATAGCGGATGAAGAGGCGCTGGTCCAGGAAAGGATGGTCTCTATACGAGCGGAAGGGAAGCAGCTGGACGGCCTCGTCATAGGCGCTCAGGCGAGGCTCGATTTCATATATGTGGATGCTGCTCTTGTTGAAGCGCTGAGGACCCCGAGCGGATTCCCTGACTGGCTGCGCTGGCATGCCAAGGATTTCGCGAGCGAAGAGCTAAAAGGGGGCGCCCTTTTTGTGCTGCGCATTGAGACATACAACCCGTGGACGTTCGACCCCATGAAGATTTCTGTCGCTGGTTACGCGCTAAAGGAGGAGGATATCCTCACAAAGCCGGCGTATGTCCCGAAGGGAGATCTGCCGAGCCGTTTTGAGGGTAGCCTTTCCTTTCGCGTCCCTGGTTTGAAGCTGAAACCCGGCCAGGAGATAATCATCTCGTATGGAGAAGACAAGGCTACCTTTCGCGTCCCGAAGGGGAGGTGAAGTGTGATGCATAAATATCGCTGCGTCGCTTGCGATAGGGAATTTGAGGTGGAAGATCCCGTAAACCGCTGTCCGTTTTGTCGCGGCAAGGTGCTCTTTCACCTCGAAGGAAGATCCGTCAGAAAGAAGGCAAACTGCGGTGGGAATTGCTCCGGCTGCAGTGGGTGTGCAGCGTGAGCCATGCTTCCTTTTTGACTTTAGGCATCGAGACGTCATGCGATGACACCTCCCTGGCCGTACTTTCGGGGCCGAGGGAGGTGCTCTCTTCCGTGGTATCCAGCCAAGTGGATTTGCACGCTCCCTATGGCGGGGTATTGCCTGAACTGGCCTCTCGCAAGCATCAGGAGGTCATAATTTCTCTCCTTCGCAAAGTCTTGTCGGACGGCGGAGTCTCAAACCCTCATCGCGACATCGACCTCGTCGCCGTGACGAGAGGTCCTGGCCTCATGGGGTCGCTCCTGGTGGGCGCGATGACGGCCAAGGCCCTCGCTCAGTCCTGGGAGGTTCCGTTGATTGCCGTCAACCATCTGGAGGGGCACATATTCGCCAATGTTTTGGCCCACCCCTCTTTAGAGCCTCCGTTTTTGTGCCTGATCGTTTCGGGCGGCCATACTGAGATCATCTTAGTGCGGTCCTTCGGCGACTATTTGCTCTTGGGTAGGACGCGCGATGACGCCGCTGGCGAGGCCTACGACAAGGTGGCTAAGCTATTGGGTTTAGGATATCCTGGGGGGCCAGCGATAGATCGCCTGGCCAAGGAGGGCGACCCGAAGGCATTTGCGTTTCCGGTGCCGCTCGGGCACACCAAGAATGTGGAGTTTAGCTTCAGCGGCCTGAAGACGGCGGTCCTTTGGGCCGTGCGCCGCTTGGAGCAGGAGGGCGCTCCCATCCCGGTAGCGGATATATGTGCCTCATTTCAACGCGCTGCCGTTGAGGCGTTGATGTCCAAAGTGCGTCTGTCTGTGGAGATGACGGGCGTT
>LGFQ01000052.1 GCA_001508935.1 Synergistales bacterium 54_24 | reverse complement strand
ATAAGGACGAATAGCCTCGGTGGCTCGAAAGCAGCGCAAGTATAGGGCTGACATGATAGGCGATAGGCCTACAGGAAGTGCCAGCAAGCCACCTTGCGCCCGAGGGAGATATCCTCAAAGGGCGGTGAGGTGACACATTTGTCGAAGCTCTTTGGGCAAAAGGGCAAAAAGGGGCAGCCTCCCTCTTTTTTGGGTGCGCCTCGTCGCCGCACAGCTGCTTTTAATGGTTTGCCGAGGCGTGGCAGGGCGGAAGCGAGCGCTTCAGTGTAAGGATGCATCGGATTTTCTATGATGGCCTTACTGGGTCCTTCCTCGCAGGGGTTCCCCTGAAAGAGGACCAAGCCCCTCTCGGTTATCACCTTAGCTAAAAGGAGATCGTGAGTTACGAACAAGAGGGCCATCCCTCTTTTTATCCTTCTCTTTAACACCTCGAGAACATCCCACCTCGTAGAAGCATCCTGCATAGAGGTGGGCTCATCTGCCAGGAGGAGTTCGGGCTCGAGCACAAGGGCCCTGGCGATGGCCACCCTCTGACGCTGTCCTCCCGAAAGGCCGTTGCGGAGGGAGCTTTTGAACATCTCGCGCTCAATGTTAAGTTCCTCGAGGAGCGAAGTCGCTTTTTCTTTCGCTTCTTCTGTCGAACCGTGGACGAGCTGCCACACCTCGGCCACTGCGTCTTCTACGCTCAAAGTGGGCGGCAGAGAACCGTACGGATCCTGAGCTATATAGCCGCATCGGCGGCGCACGCTCCTTCGTTTTGCCGCTTCGGCTGAACTGAGGTCCGTGTCAAATAGCAGGGCCTCGCCTTCGCTGGGCGCTACCAATCCGAGAAGTGTCCTCAGCAGTGTGGTCTTGCCGCTTCCCGATTCGCCTATTAGGGCAAGGCTTCCACCTAAGGGCAGAACGAAATTGATGCCGCACAGCGCCCACGTTACCTCTTTCCCTTTGCTGAAGAACACGCTGAGGTTTTTCGCCTGAGCGGCGTTCATGATTCGACCTCCAATTTTTTTAGCGCAGCTATCAGTGCCTTCGTGTGACGGTGCTGCGGGCTCTCTATGAGTTCAAGCGACTCTCCTTCTTCCACAATTGCCCCGTCGTGCATAACGGCGATCCTGTCGCTCAATCCGGAGGCCAGCGGCAGATCATGTGTGACGAGGAGGAGCCCCATATTTCTTTCCCTCACCAGACGGAGCAGGAGCTTCACAATTTCTGCTTGCACGATTACGTCGAGAGCGGTCGTCGGCTCGTCCGCCAGAAGATAGTTTGGATTGCAGGCCAGGGCCATCGCTATTGCAGCGCGCTGTCTTTGCCCTCCTGAGAGTTGGTGGGGATAGCGGGATGAGAAATGGACGGGGAGTTCGACTTCCTCCAACAGCGATGCAGCAACCCTCTTCGCCTCAACCTTGTCGAGGTCAAGGTGCACCTCCATGGGTTCCGCTATTTGTGAGCCTATCGTCATGACCGGCGTGAGGGCGTTCATGGAACCCTGAGGCACCAGCGCGATCTTGCACCAGCGTAGTTTGCGAAATTCCTCATCGGATAATTCCAGTACGTCTTTGTCATCTAAAAAAACTTGCCCGGAGACGCTTGTCCCATAGGGGAGGAGGCGCAACAGGGCGAGGAGCAGCGTGCTCTTGCCGCTTCCCGATTCTCCCACGACGGAGACGACTTCGCCTTGGCGAACATCTAAGCTCACGCCGCGCAAGGCTTCGACGGATCGCCTTTCTCCATGATATGTGACGCGTAGGCCTTTTATCGAGATCATAACGCTTTCCTCCTGAGCCGCGGATCCAGAATTTCTTCGAGGTGCCGGCCGAGGTCTAAGAAGACGAGACACAACCCCGCTATGCCAAATCCGGGGGGCAAGATGAGCCACCACGCGCCGCTTGTAAAGGCTCCGAATGCGTGAGCCTCGTGAAGCATTCTGCCCCAAGACACGAGCCGTGGGTCAGAAAGCCCTAAAAAAGACAGGCCGGCCTCCGCCAAGACCGCTCCCGGCACTCCAAGGGCGATATTGGCCAGGAGCAATGGTAGCGCTTCCGGCAGAAGATGGCGCCACAATATATAAGAAGAAGGGGCACCGAGGGCGCGCAGGCCCTCTACGAAGGGAGCCTCTCTTAGGCTTAACGTCATAGATCTCACTGTGCGAGCTGTGGACATCCACGAGAAGGCCGAAAGTATCAAGATGAGGTTGAATAGCCCTTTGCCCCACAATCCGGCCAACACTATCATAATGGGGAGGGTTGGTACGGATAAGAGCACATCGACTGCCCTCATTATAACGGCGTCGATGATCCCACCGAAGTAACCGCTCGAGAGTCCAAAGGCGAGCCCGAGCGCCGTGGCTATGAATGTAGCCGAAAGCCCCACCAGGAGCGACACCCTGATGCCCAATATGAAGAGGTGGAAGACGTCGCGCCCTCTCTGGTCTGTCCCCAAAAGGCCCCATCGGCTTCCTGGAACCTGGAGCGCTAATGAAATCTCAGCGGGCGGTTCGCTGCTCTCGAGGCGCAGGGCATATTCTCCGGTGGCGGGAAAGAGGTGAGGCATTGGGTTTTGGAAGGGAGAAAGCCCAAGTGCGAGCTTGAAGGACACATCCCTGGCGTCGAGGTCTATCCGGCTTTCTGCCTTTTTAGAGGCGTCGTAGAGCACCATCGTTCCCTTCGGGGTCTGCCACACAATCTGCGCAACCTCGGGCGGAACCTCGAAGCGCATTGCGCCTTTTAAAGAAAAGCGCAACGGCGGCTCGTATTCCCAAAGGAAACGCCTTTCGAGATGTTCCTCTGTTATCGTCAAGTGCAGGCTGGGAGGGGCATCTTTGGCGAGCCATACCGGCTTCACAAAGGGAGGTGCCACCGCCTCCTCCGGCGAGGTCTTGAAGAAATACGGTCCGATCGCAGCGATAATCGCGCCGAGCGCCAGAGCCCAGAGGCTCCACCGATGTAATAGCCTCATCGCTCCATCTTCCTCTCAAGACCTATACGGGGGTCGACGAAGCCGTAGGCGAGGTCGGCCAGGAGATTGCAGGCCACGGTGAGCAACGCCAATAAAAAGAAGGCGGCGCCTGCAGCTGGATAATCTTGTCCCGTCACGGATTCGAGCAGAAATCGCCCCACACCGTGAAGAGAGAAAACCGTCTCTGTTATTACGGCTCCCGATACCACCCCGGGCAGCGACAGGAAAATTATCGTGACTATGGGCGGTAAGATGGAGCGAAAGGCATGGCGCCACAGGATCAATCTTTGCGGCAACCCCTTGGCTCTCGCCAAAAATACGAAGTCCTCACCCAAGACCTTCACCATGAGGTTTCTGACGTATAAGGCCCAAGAGCCGAAGCCCAAGATGACGAGCGAAGAGACGGGTAGGACCATGTGCCAGATGTAGTCGATCATTGCGGGCCAGCCTGGAGGCGGCGGAGGGATAGAAACACTTCCCCTCAAAGGGAATATCGGCATGGCAAAGGCGAAGAGCAGCAACATCACGAGCTGTATGAAAAACGAAGGAAAGGAAAAGGATATTGCCCCCGCCCAGAGCACCAGCCTCTCGATAAACCCTCCACGTTTTGCCGCTGCGATCACGCCGAGGTATATCCCCAACAGGGCTGAAATGGCCATTGCCGAGCTAAGCAGGATGAGCGTGTTGGGGAGACGGCTTCTTATTTCATCCCACACTGGCCTCTGGCTCAAAAACGAGACGCCGAAGTTAAAGGTGAGCATCTGCTTGACGTAAAGCAGAAACTGCTCGCCCATAGGGCGATCCAGGCCGAAGAGGGCCGCCAACTCCTCCTTGGCTTGGGGAGAAAAACGGGGGTCGATGATTGCGCTCACGGGGTCTCCCGGGAGTATGCGGAAAAGAAAGAAGTTCAATACCAGCACGACGGCGAGGACCAAAAGCGATGAGGCGATTCTGCGACCCCAATATGCCTTCAACGCCATCACCTCGACATGAGCCAAAAGAGGTCGTTTCGGACCAGGCGGACATACTCGCCTTGGCGGTATTCGCTAAAGACAAACGGGCCCGTTCCCACCAACATAGTGAGGTTTCTTTTTTGCGGGTGGATCATCCTGATAGGTTGCCATATCTGCCAACTCTCTAATGAAGCGAGCTGCCATGCGGGAAGGATCGGGAGTCCGCCGATTTGGTGCAGGTGCCAGTAGCTCGTGTTCTTCATCGTGATAGTTATTTCATGGTTACCCTTGACGGTCACTGCCTCGACATCGCTCACGGCATCCCAGAAACGTGGCACACGGTGCTCTTTCAAGAAGGAGATCGTCGCCGCTACGTCTTTGGCCGTAAAGGGCTCGCCGTCCTGCCAGAGCACGTCGTCTCTCAAGATAAACGATAGGCGTGTCACCTGTCCGTCGCCTGAAGAAACGGTTTCCACTTTCCAGTCTCTGGCGAGCCAGGGTAGGTCTTCCAGCGTCTCTGGGTCTGCAGTTAAAAGCGTGTCGTATATAAGGCCCAAGACTTGCCAATCGTAGGCGGAGCTCGCGGTGAATGGGTTTAGGTTGCGCGGCTCTTCTGGCAGGCACCAATAGAAAGGGCGCATCTTTCCCTCTGGTTCCATGGCAAGCAGACTCCAAACGTTGTCGGCCGTCGCAATTCTGGTAGTCACGGCTCCTTTCCACTCTTTGCGCAGAGCCGTCACGAAGTAGCGGGAGTAGATAGGAACCATCGGGACTTTTTCTGACAGAAGCTTTTGGGCGCGCCTGGCGGCGAGCCTGGCGTCTTCTTCGTCTGGAGCCCACCGCAACGCCTCAAGGGCTGCATCTAACTCGTCGTCATGGATGCCGCAGATGTTATAGCCGCCCTTTACATCCATAGAGGAGTGAAAAAAGGCGTAGAGGCTGTCGGGGTCGCGGGAGAGCTGCCATGCTAATACATACGAGTCGAAGGCGTGTTCGTCGAGCCTGGCTATAAGCGTGGAAAAGTCTACAGGCTCCACATCCATGGGCAAGCCGAGCTCCCTCAACGAGGCGGTGATTCGCTGGGCCAGCTCGGCCGTCGTGGGGGCCACCTGGGCCGTGGGGGAGAGGATCTTCATGGGTTTGAGTGGCAGATCTTCACCTGGAGGAACGAGGAAGCCATTGCTGTATCGCCACCCCGCTTCCTGCAAAGTCCTGCGAGCGCTTCCCAAATCATAGGGTGGCGCTTCGAGGTCTTCGGCGCAGTAAGGGGAAGCCGGCGGCAAAAATGTGGAGAGAGGCGCAGAGTAGCCGGAAAATATGTCTCTGACGAGTTGGTTCCTGGGGATGGCCTGCCATATAGCCCGGCGCAGTTCAACTCTGTCCCAGGGGGCTTTTCTGATATTGAAGCCTAAAAAGAAGGCGTGAAAGCCTTGAGCGAGAGAAAGGGAAAGCTCCTCGTTGGAGGCGAGGCGTTCGATGTCGACGGGGCGCGTGATGTCTGAAAGCAAGTCTATCTGCCCCTTTTCCAGCGCCAACAGTTGAGCGTCTGGGTCTCTGATGATGACCAAATATAACTCTTCTATCTTTGGACCGCGAATCGCGTCTACGTCCACCCCGCACGCTGCCGCCACAAAAATTGCGATGCCGCACGTTGCAAAGACGACGCTTCTTAGAAACCGCTTGGCGAGCATATGATCCCTCTCCCTCTCGAAGATCATGTCATTTGAAAACAGCCCTTATATAATAGCAAACATATAGGCGCAACTCTCTCTCAAGCGTTTTTGGCCTTAAGCCTTCGTCGGAAAGCGCTGACGTTATTCGACGACACATAGGCGTGAAGCACGGGGTGACCGCGCGTGGGATGCAAAGTCACATGCACCAAATTCTGGCAGATTGTGAAAGTCTTAAAAAGCCTCGATGCGCCCGAAGGCGTGTGCATAATCCCTATAGGCGCTCAAGGGTCTGGTAAGAGCACGCTTGGGCGGAGGCTTAAAGTCGCCTTGGGCGATGTCGATGTGATATCGCCCGATGCCATACGCATGAGGCTTTATAAAAAGGCCCATCCTGAAGAAGAGCGGGTCGATTACGGAAAAGTCTGGGATTGGCTGACTGAGACGGGCAAACATGAACTGGTGAGGAAATTAACCAAGGAAAGGTTCGCAAAGAGCGTCGCCCGCTTCGTCTATATAGACCAAATGAACCTGACGCGCAGAAGCCGCCGTCCCTTTCTTTTGACCGACAGGTTCAAGATCGCCGTATACTTTCATCTCGATGAAGAGACCCTGCTTGAGCGGCACAGGCGGCGTTTTGACAAGGCGGCTCATATACCGGAGACGGCCGTTTTAGTCAATCACAGGAAGGCGGAAGAACCGACAGAAGAGGAAGGCTTTGACCTCATCATCAATTATTACGTGGACGAGCACAAGAGGTCCCTTCTCTCAAAGTGTTATACTGTCAAAAAGGGGGTGTCAGACGTGCAAAAGTCTATAGAGATCCTGGAGTTCGCCATGAAGATGGAACTTGAGGCCAGAGACTTCTACAGAGAGAGCGGAGATAGAGTGGCGAGAGACGATGTGAGGCGCCTCCTCTCCCGTCTGGCGGAGTGGGAGGAATCTCACCATCGCTTCTTGAAAGAACAGAGAGATCGCCTAAAAAGCAGTGCAGGGTGGGATGCCAGTGCAATTCCTTTGGACGAGAGTGAGGCCAGGGATATCTTGGAGCGGCCGTGGAAGGGTAGGGGAGTCGAACCGCCTCTGAGCGAGGAGGCCTCGGACTTCAGCGTAATCCGCATGGCTTTGGGGATGGAGACAGATTTTCGAAACTTCTATCTGAAAGCGGCTGCCAACGTGAACGATCCGGATGGAAAAGCGGTCTTGACGAAGCTCGCCGATTGGGAGGGCGAACATCAAAAGATCATTGACGAGCAATATCGCCAGTTGCACCAAGATTTTATGGCTCAGATGGGCTTCGCCCCCTTTTAACCCCCGGGTCAGGTCTTTACTTTTTGTGTTTTTGTGTTGAAGTCAAGATTCGCCTTCTGGCCCGAGCGGCGTTTTTGGGCTAAAATAAATTTCGTCGCGCCGCCGATGCGGATCAAACCATCGTTTATCAAAAGTCTTGAAGGAGGGAAAATCTTATGGACCTTGAAAGGTTGAAAGACAAGGCACGGCGTTTGCTCCTGGAGTTTAAAGGCGAGAATTACGCCTTTGGGCTCGGCGTATTAAAAATGGCTGGGGAATTCGGCGCATCCTTCGGCAAAAGCGCCCTTGTGATATCTAATGCGACACATGTTGAGTCCGTGGCCAGCGTGGTCGTTGAGTCTCTGCAGGCTCGAGGAGCGGCTTTGGCCGGTGGGCGGATATGGCCTGGAGCCAGACCCAATGCGCCGAGGGAGGATGTCTACAGGATGGAGAGCTACATCCTTCACTTCAAGCCCGATTGCATCGTCCCTATAGGCGGGGGAAGCACCATAGACGCAGCTAAAGCTGCAGATGTCTTGGCAACCTTGGGCGGGTATGAAGCCGATATAGACGCTTATTTTGGCACCGGCTTGGTTACGAAGGCCTTAAAAGAGACAGGCAAAAGCCTTGTGCCTATAGTTGCAGTGCAGACTTCGGCCAGCTCCGGAGCGCACCTTACCAAGTATTCCAACGTGACCGACCCTATAGCCGGACAGAAAAAACTCATAGTGGACGATGCCATCGTTCCGCCCAAAGCCGTGTTCGATTATGGAGTGACTGCCTCTATGCCGCTGGGCGTCACTGTGGATGGGGTCATGGATGCCATCTCGCACTGCCTCGAGGTCTTTTACGGTGCCTCGGGCGAGGCCTTCGACAAAGTTGCAGAGGTAGCGCTAACAGGCATAGAGCTCGCCGTGGGCTATGCGAAAAAGGTCTTGTCAGCGCCTCGGGATTTGGAAGTGAGAGAAGGATTAGGCTTGGCCACCGACTTGGGCGGCTACGCCATTATGATAGGCGGCACGAATGGCGCTCACCTGACCAGTTTTTCTCTGGTGGATATTACGAGCCACGGCCGTGCGTGCGGCCTTATGAACCCGTACTATACGGTCTTCTTCGCGCCGGCGATAGAAAGGCAGTTGAAACTGCTCGGGGAGATTTTTAAGAGAGCGGGCTATGTGGATGAAGACCTAAAGGCGCTGCGAGGTAGAGAGTTGGGCGTCGCAGTAGCCAAGGGAATGGTGGCCTTTGCCAAAGATATAGGTGCACCTACAAAACTCGCGGACCTGCCGGGCTTTTCTGATGAGCATATAAAGCGTGCTTTGGAAGCGGCTAAAGATCCGCAACTTGAGATGAAGCTTAAAAACATGCCTGTGCCGCTTTCCGCCGATTTGGTTGACGAATATATGGCTCCGATTTTGGAAGCCGCTAAGGTCGGTGATTTTACCTTAATCAAAAACATGTGACAAAAAGTGCGGTGCACACGATTGCGCCGCCGACCTTAACCTTTAGCGGCAACGAGGAGGAGGCTCGTCTATGGAAAGCTTGGTTCAGGTGTTCACTGTTGGATTTTTGGCCACATTTCAACCGTTTACATTCTTGCTTCTCGTCTTAGGAGTTTTTTGGGGGATGATCTTCGGCGCCATACCCGGCCTGACGGCAGCCATGGGTGTAGCTTTGGCTATCCCCTTCACATTTTTTATGAGCGCTGTTGATGGTCTGACCCTCCTTACGGGCATATGGATAGGCGGCGTATCCGGTGGGCTCATATCGGCCTGTCTCCTCAACATGCCTGGCACTCCCTCGTCTATTACAAGCTGCTTCGACGGTTATCCTATGAGTCGAAAGGGTAAGTCCGGCCAAGCTTTAGGCATTGCCCTCACTTCGTCAGCCATCGGCGGCTTACTTGGAGTCTTAGTTCTTATTACGCTTGCGCCGTTCGTCGCCCGTCAGGCCCTGAAGTTCGGGCCCTTTGAGTATTTTTCCTTGGGTGTTTTAGCCTTTGTGGCTGTAAGCAGCATGTTGGGCGGGAGTATCTGGAGAAATTTGGCTGGTTTGGCTATGGGACTTGCCATCAGCTCGATCGGTGCCGATCCCATAAGCGGTATACCTCGTTTGTGCTTTGGCATCAGCGAACTCCAAGGCGGGATAGCGCTCCTTCCTTTGTTGGTTGGGCTCTTCTGTGTTTCTGAGATCATCGAGGACATTGGGGCAGAGATGGAGGCTATCGTCCCTCCGGAGGCGCGGAGGGTGAAACTCAGAGAACTCCTGCCGCCGTTTGAAGTTTTTAAGAGCAACTTCGCCAATCTCATCAGGTCTTTCGTGATAGGGCTTACAATAGGCATCTTCCCTGGCATTGGGGGAGCTACGTCAAACGTCATCGCCTACGGTATGGCGAAGTCCAGCTCCAAACACCCTGAGAAATTCGGCACCGGCATACCAGATGGCATCATAGCGAGCGAAACGGCCAATAACGCTTCCATTGGAGGGGCGTTCATACCGCTCGTAGCTTTGGGAATCCCAGGGGATGCCGTTACGGCGATCTTGTTAGGGGGGTTCATGATTCACGGCATTAACCCCGGTCCGTTGTTGTTCAGATATAGCGCAGATCTCGTATATGCCGTATTTTCGGCGCAATTCTGGGCAAATGTCGTGATGTTTGTGATGGGCCTCTTTTTAATCAAGCTCTTCATATACTCGTTGAGTTTTCCCAAAAAATTCCTCTTGCCCATAATAGCGGTGTCCTGTATACTTGGAGCGTTTGCGCTCAATAATAGGGTGTTCGATATATGGGTTCTAGTATTTTTTGGGATCTTCGGCTACGCTTGGAATAAAATGGGATTTTCGCTGGTGCCGGTATTGGTGGCATTCGTCCTCGGACCCGTCGTGGAGGCCAACCTAAGGCAAGGTTTAACCGAAAGCGCTGGGAGCTTCCTTCCCATATTTACGCGCCCGATTTCCTTGGGCCTTCTCATTGCAGCTGCGGCGCTCTTTTTGTTGGGCAGGTATCTTCAAAGGATTATGAAACGGCGTAGAGTTAGTGGGATATAGTTTA
>LGFQ01000051.1 GCA_001508935.1 Synergistales bacterium 54_24 | reverse complement strand
GCGACACCTACGCAATCCTTCAAAAGATCCGTCAAGCCTTCGACGTCGCTTTGCCCTTTCATTTCCTGGAGAAGTTGTGTTGATAGTGTAATCCTTTGTTCTGGAGTCTTAGCATCGGCCGCAGAAAAGGAAACGCTCATCGTAAAGAGCGCCAACAACAATATTAACCCTGCCTTCTTCGCCCCATTCATAGGCTCATCACCTCTTCCCATAGTTTGTAAAATCCATCTTTCTTTTGTTCTATCATATCGATATGTCTCGTTTTTGGAACAGTATAAATACTGGCTTTATGGTCGCTTTTAGGGTTAGGCCTTTGCTTTTGTGTTTTTGCCGACTATGCAGAATTTAGCTCAAATTATTAAATCTGGTTATTGGTAAATAATGATAATGGCATGTATTGATGATATTGTAAAATCCTAAAGGTCATTTTGAGTGTTTTAGCTGCATCTCTGTGCCATGGGCTGACACAGGATAGCGCCCCCGATGGCTCATTCGGTGTGAAGAGGTGCGCGTCCGGCTTGTTTGCGTTGTAGGTTATTATCGGCGGCGACGGAGGGACGTGCAGAAACGTTGCATCCATCCGTCGCCGTCGAAGCCGAGGTCGCACGAAGAGGGCACGGCGCCTCGGGGCCGCATGTTATAATGATTTCACAGGAAAAACGCTACGGAGGGTTTTTAATGGCTAAGGCAGATGCCAAAAAGCATCGAAGTTGGATGCGAAAGATATTTACGTTTGTGCTGCTGGCGGTGCTCCTTTTAGTCGCAGCCGGTGCAGTGTCAGTCACTTATTTTCTCTTTAAATACGGTCGTGATTTGCCGACCTTCGACGAGATGGTATCCTACGAACCGAACCTCTCCACGGTGATATACGACCGCAACGGCCGTGAGATAGCCAGGCTCTTCAGGGAAAACCGCACCTGGGTTCGCTTAGAAGAGATTTCGCCATGGATGATAAAGGCAACCATGGCGGCCGAAGACAGCAGCTTCTACAAGCACCACGGCGTTGACATTTCCGGAATCATCAGGGCACTTTGGGTCAATTTCAGGCGCGGAGAGGCGATGCAGGGAGGCAGCACGATCACGCAACAATTGGCCCGCAACCTCTTTTTGACGCTCGAGAGGACGCTCGACAGAAAGATCAAGGAGACGATCCTCGCTCTTCGCATGGAGAGGATATTCTCGAAGGATCAAATACTCGAAATGTACCTGAACACGATCTACTTCGGCCACGGCGCCTATGGTGTATTTGCAGCTTCGCAACAATATTATGGCAAGAAACCGTCTGAGCTCTCGCTCGCGGAGTCGGCCATGTTGGCCGGCCTAATCGCGGCACCGGAGCGCTTCACCCCCCTTCGCCATCCGGAGGAAGCCAAGGCCAGGCAAGCCTACGTGTTGAGGAGGCTCGTAGAGCTTAAGTGGATATCGGCAAAAGAAGGAAGCGAGGCGTTGGCACAAAAGCTCACCTTTGCGTCAAAAAAGGCACCAACGCTGAGCAACAACAAAGCCCCGTATTTCGTCTCGTATATCCTCTTCGGCCACCTCCTGCCGCGATACGGAGGCGAGAGGGTCTATCAGGGAGGACTTAGAGTATACACTACTCTCGACCTCGCTCTGCAAGAAAAAGCGGACAAGATCATCCAAAAACTTCCGAGCGAAGGCGCCATGGTAGCTCTCGACCCAGCCACTGGCGAGATATTGACCATGGTGGGCGGCAAAAACTTCGAAAAGAGCAAGTTCAACCGCGCGATCCAAGCGTATCGCCAGCCCGGCTCAGCCTTCAAGCCCTTCATATACTCGGCGGCACTTGAGTCGGGCATCCGCTTTGTCGATCACCTTTTGGACGCCTCGTTGGTCTACGAAAACGGATGGGCGCCCACAAATTACGACGACGAATTTCACGGGGAGGTCACGGCGCTTGAGGCGTTGATCCACTCCTACAACGTCGTCGCCATCCGTGTTGCTGAAATCGTGGGTTTAGACAAAGTCAAAAATCTGGCCAGAAGGGTCGGCATAACGAGCCCTTACCTTCCTTACGATCTATCCATAGCGCTTGGGTCCGGCAGCGTTACGCCCATGGAGATGGCGACGGCCTATGCGTGCTTTGCCAACGGAGGCTATCGCGTAAAACCCTTCGCCATAAAGGAGATACGCGACAGGGAAGGGGTCGTTTTGGAGTCAAACGGCCCCGTGCTCGAGCCGGCCCTCGACCCGATCGTTAGCATGACCATGCTCTCCGCCCTCAAGGACGTAGTCCTCTACGGCACGGGGAGGCCAGCAAGGATAGAGGGATACGAAACCTTTGGGAAGACAGGAACGACGAACGAATGGAGTGACGCGTGGTTCGTCGGCGGCGTGCCTGGATTGGTAGCAGTGGTATACGCTGGTCACGACGATCACAAGCCCCTCGGCGACAAGGCCACGGGAGGAAGGATCGCAGCTCCCGTATGGAAGGAGTTCGTCAGCACTGCCGTTAAGGATCTGAATCTGCCCAAGAGCTTCATGATAAAGCCCGAATACGATGTGGAAGAGGTGACGGTGTGCAGGTATAGCGGCTTCCTCGCGGCGCCCAACTGCCCTCGTGGAACGCTCATCCTGCAAACCGGCTCCGCTCCTCTGAATACGTGTCCCTACCACGGCGGGATGGTCTTTGCGGGCATCGCTGAAGATCCAAATGCTCCAAGGCTCTTGCTCGCACCTCAGGATTACACCTATATGGCCAGCGGCCAAGCAGCGCCAGAACTTAGCGCTCCTTCGATAGCCGCTCCGTCTGCCGCAAGCCTGCCACAAACTTCTAAAGGCGCTGCGCCACCATCGCCTCAGGAAAAGCCATACAAGAAAGACCCAAGCCCGCCCGATGAGGTGGAGCGCCGATTTCAAGAGCTCTTGAAGGAATATGGCCTCGTGAATTAAGGCAGCTTGGGAAAGTCGCCCATGTCAAAGGGCCAAGGCGTTGGCACAGTTAAGCGCTGGAAGTAGGCCACGGCATAGCGATCCGTCATGCCGGAAATGAAGTCCAGCACCTGCCTTGCCGGCGGATCGTCACCGGAGGGGCGAAGCTCTGTGGCTTCTTTGAGCAGGAAGTCGAAGAGCGTAGAGAGGAGGTGCCTGACTTTCGGCTCCTCCTTCCGCGCCTGCTCAGCCGAATACACGCGCTCGAACAGGAAATTTCTCAAGATCTCGGTGGTCTCTAACATGGAGTCGCTCATCGTTATGCCGCTTTCGCCGCTCGAAGTCACTATATCCATCACGAGATTGCCTATGCGCTTGCTGTGGGAATCGCCCATTTTCTCTATCACGATCCTCGGCACATCGCTCAGCGAAACGATGCCGGCCCTCAAGGCATCGTCGAGGTCGTGATTCAGATACGCTACGGAGTCCGAGAGGCGCATTACCCACGCTTCATAGGTCGAAGGCGCACTCAATCTAAAACCATGCCTCACGTCAACCTGTCCCTTAGAATGCTGCGATATCCCCTCGCGCACCTCCCAGGTGAGGTTAAGCCCCTTGCCATCCCTCTCTAAAATATCGACCACCCGCAGACTTTGCCTCGCGTGGCTGAATCCATCAAGGCCTTCTCTGAGGGCGAGTTCGTTCAGCACCTCCTCGCCCATATGGCCGAAAGGGGTATGCCCGAGGTCATGTCCCAAGGCTATGGCCTCGGTGAGGTCTTCGTTCAGGCGCAAGGCCCGAGCGATGGTGCGGGCGATCTGAGCCACCTCGAGCGTGTGAGTGAGGCGAGTCCTGTAGTGGTCCCCTTCGGGCAGGAGGAGGACTTGGGTCTTGTGCTTCAGGCGCCTGAAGGCCTTGCTGTGAAGGATCCTATCCCTATCCCTCTGGAAACACGTTCGGATTGGACAGGGCTCTTCTTCCCTAACCCTCCCCCTGCTGCGCGCGCTCCTGGCGGCGTAAGGCGCCAGGATGTCATTTTCTAAGTTCTCCCATCTCTCCCTCAAGGTCATACTTTACCACCTAAGCATTGCAGGCATGGGCCATCTAACCCCCATGCCTGCAATATATGCCCCAAAAGTCGCCCTTCTTCCTACTTCAACAGGTTCAAGGCCGCATGGGCAGCCGAAAGGCGCGCCACAGGGACACGAAACGGAGAGCAGCTCACGTAGTCAAGCCCTATGCTGTGGCAGAAGGCTATGCTCATCGGGTCGCCGCCGTGCTCCCCGCATATCCCTAATTCTATGTCCTCCCGCACTTTCTTGGCCTCCTCCACCGCTATCGCCATAAGCCTGCCGACGCCTTTGCGATCGAGCGTGTGGAAGGGGTTATCGGGCAAGACGCCGAGGCGTATGTATTCGGCCAGGAATTTGCCCTCCGCGTCATCGCGGGAATAGCCGAAGGTGGTCTGAGTGAGGTCGTTCGTGCCAAAGCTGAAGAACTCGGCATATTTGGCAACCTCATCTGCCGCTACTGCGGCCCTCGGCACCTCTACCATACTTCCAACCTCATAGGGAAACTCCGTCCCCCTCTTCTTCATGACTTCATCGGCGACTTTGTCGGTGAGCTCTTTAAGTCGCCTCATCTCCTCCTCCGTACCGACGAGTGGCATCATGACCTTCACCTTGACCACCCTGCCCTTTTCGATCACATCGCAGGCCGCCTCAAATATAGCCCTCACCTGCATCTCGTAGATCTCAGGATAGACTATGCCGAGGCGACAACCCCTGAAGCCGAGCATCGGGTTCGCCTCATGGAGCGCGTCCACCCTCGCCAAAACGGACAGTATTTCTCGAGCCTCTTCGGAATCCCCTCTGCCTTCTTTCTTCAGCTCCTCAAGCCTCGACAGGAGGTCGGGCTTCTTGGGCAGGAATTCATGAAGGGGAGGATCGAGGAGCCTTATCGTTACGGGAAGCCCTTCCATAGCCTCAAAGATGCCCACGAAGTCCTCTTTCTGCATAACCTCAAGTTTGTCCAGGGCCTTCACTCGTTCCTCTCTCGTGCGAGCTACGACCATCTCCTGCATGATAGGCAGGCGCTCCGGTTGCATGAACATGTGCTCCGTGCGGCAGAGGCCGATCCCTTTGGCGCCGAACTCCCTAGCCCGGCGCGCATCTTCCGGCGTGTCGGCGTTGGCCCAAACCTCGAGCTCCGCGCACTTGTCGGCCATATCCAAAAGCTTCTTGAAATTCTCGTCGAAGGATGGCTGGACCAGCGGCGCACGGCCCAAAAAGACCAATCCCCTGGTGCCATCTATGGTGATGACGTCTCCTTTTTTAACCACCACATCGCCCGCGACGAATTGCTCCTTCTCCAAATCGATGACGATGGACTCACACCCGGCAACGCATGGTTTGCCCATGCCCCTCGCCACCACGGCCGCATGGCTGGTCATGCCGCCGCGACTCGTCAATATTCCTTGGGCCCTGTAAAGCCCATGTATGTCATCGGGAGTCGTCTCCGGCCGCACCAATATGACGGCTTCTCCGGCTTCGCCGAGCTCTTCGGCCTCGTCTGCCTCAAAAACCACCTTCCCCACCGCCGCTCCGGGCGAAGCGGGAAGTCCTTTGGCGAGCTCCTTCAGGTCGGCGTCCTGATCGACCTGCGGGTGGAGGAGCTGTTCCACCTGGTATGGCGTAACCCTCGACACGGCGGTCCTTTCGTCGATCAACCCTTCCTCAGCCATATCGGCGGCAATCTTGACGGAAGCCTTCGCCGTGCGCTTGCCGTTTCTAGTCTGGAGTATGTAGAGTTTGCTCTTCTCGACGGTGAACTCTATGTCTTGCATGTCTTCATAGTGCCTCTCCAAGAGGTCGGCCACTTTCAGGAGTTCGTCGTAGATCTTGGGCATAACCTTCTTGAGGTCGGATATGGGCTGTGGCGTCCTGATGCCGGCGACCACGTCTTCCCCTTGAGCATTGGTGAGAAACTCCCCATACAGCCCCTTTTCGCCCGTCGACGGATCCCTGGTAAAGCACACGCCCGTGCCGCAGTCATCACCGAGGTTGCCGAAGACCATCGTGACCACGTTGACGGCCGTGCCCAGGTCGTCGGATATATTATTGATCCGGCGATAGGTTATGGCGCGCTTCGTATTCCAGCTCTTAAAAACGGCCTCTATGGCTTGTTTCAGTTGAACCCACGGATCCATTGGGAAGGAATTGCCCGTCTCTTCCTTGACGACCTCTTTAAACGCAGAGATGATATCCTTCCAAGCAGAAGCTGGTATCTGGTTGTCATACTGGAGAGAAAGTCTCTTCTTGACATCGGACAAGATGGACTCAAATCTCTCCGAAGAGATGCCCAAGACGACGTTTGAGAACATCTGAATGAAGCGCCTGTAGCTGTCGTAGGCGAACCGCTCATCCCCGGAGGCCCTCGCCAAGGCTTCAACGGTCTCGTCGTTTAAGCCGAGGTTCAATATGGTGTCCATCATCCCGGGCATGGATATAGGCGCGCCAGACCTGACCGAAACGAGGAGGGGATTCTCGCCCCCGCCAAAGGTCTTCCCTGTCGCCTTCTCAAGCCTCCGCATAGACTCGACGACATCCGGCCATATGGAGTCCAGCCACTTGGAGCCCTCTCTCTGATATTCCCGGCATCCCTCGGTGGTGATTATGAAGCCCGGCGGGACAGGAAGACCTATTCGCCACATCTCCGCCAAGTTGGCGCCCTTGCCGCCCAAAAGGTCCCGCATTTTGGCGCTGCCCTCGCTGAACTCGTAGATATACTTCACACCTGTTCTCTCTTTCACTTCCATACAATTGCACCTCCCAAATCTGTTTAAACTAAAACCTATTCGCTATCTTGTCCCCTGGTCGCAGCTTCCTTGCTCCCTTTCAAGCTTCCCAAGTCGCCCAGGGTGCGGAAGAGGTCGTTGCACAAAGATAGCAATGAAAGTCGACTTTGCCTCTCCTGGGCATCCTCTGACATCACGAAGACCTCGTCGAAAAAGCGCGAGATCACCGGGGAAAGCCTGCTCAAAAGCTTCATCAATCCCTCCCAGTCACATTCTCTCAGGCAATCGTTCACCAAGGGGTTAATTTCTTTCACAGCTTCGTAAAGTTCCCTCTCCGCTTCTAACTTCAGATCCCCCTCTTCCAACTTCGCAGAGAAAGATGGCGCCTTGGTCAAAATGTTGCGCACGCGCACCGCAGATGTGACGAGATCTTCGAACCATTCTTCATCCTTCAAGGCGAAGAGCCTCTCCAAGAGCAACAGCGCCTGCAGCGGACGATACCACGCAATCGATACGGCAAGCGCTACCGATGAGTGATCATCGCGACGCTCCCTCATCTGCACATAAAGCCTCTGGCGCAAGAAGTCGTATACCCCTTCTATCACCTCGTCGCTCGCTTCAACAAGCGTGCCGGCTTGGCGAACCGCTTCTTTCAGATCCACATCGAGAGCGAGCCCCCAGATGACCTCCGTCACGCAGCGGGCGGCGCGGCGAAGGCCGTAAGGATCTTGTGACCCGGTGGGCACGAGGCCGACCTTGAAGCACGAGACTATAGAATCTACCCTGTCGGCGATTCCGACTATGGCACCTACGACATCGGAGGGCAGTCTGTCTCCGGCATAGGCCGGAAGGTATTGCTCGTAGAGCGCCCTTGCAACCGCATCGGGCTCCCCGTTCCTGCGTGCATACTCCCTTCCCATCACTCCCCGGAGCTCAGGAAACTCATAGACCATCTGCGTGACCAGATCCGCTTTGGAGAGATACGCGGCTCTCTCCACGAGCTCTTTGGCTTCGTTCTTGCCCAAAGCCTCGCAAAGCCAAAGCGATAACTGGCGAATGCGAAGCGTCTTGTCGTAAAGCGAGCCCAATTGCTCTTGATAGACTATATGCTTTAAATCCGCCACCCTGTTCGATAGCGGTCTTTCTAAGTCTTTCTCCCAGAAGAACGCGGCGTCAGCAAACCTGGCGCGGAGGACCCTCTCATTGCCATCGACCACCACGCCCATCTCTGTAGCCCTGTTGTTGCTTATGCCGACGAAATAAGGTTTGAGCTTCCCATCGCTTCCTCTGACAGGCATATAGCGCTGGTGATGGACCATCACGGTCGTGAGGACCTCTTCGGGCAGTTCGAGGAAGGCTTCGTCGAAGGAGCCATAGAAGGGGACCGGATATTCTACGAGGAAACAGTTTTCTTCTACTAAGCGCGGCTGGGCATCCACCGTCGCGGCGAGCTCCTTCCCTATGGCGGATATTCCACTCAGCATCTTTTCCCTGCGTTTGTTATGGTCTACGATCACGTAGTTATCGTAGAGCTTGTCCATATATTCGTCGGCGGTGCGGATCTCTATGCTCTTGGCCCCCATAAAGCGATGCCCCCGAGTGACTCGGCCGCTCGAGGATCTCCCAACCTCAAAGGGAATCACGCTCTCGCCCCACAGACAGAGGATCCACCTTATAGGGCGAGCAAAGCGCAGCGTTGGGTCGTCCCAGTACATATTCTTCGGAAATACGAGCCCCTTCGTGATGCGCACTAAGACCTCGGGCAGGACTTCAGTTATGGGGCGCCCTTCCCTTTCTATCACGGAAACGACATATTGGGTGCCGTTGTAATCTTTAACTCTGAGGCTCTCTAAGGGCACCCCTTTCCCTCTGGCGAAACCGTAAGCCGCCTTCGTGGGGTTACCGTTCGCGTCATAGGCCTGATTCCATGTGGGGCCGCGGTGTTCCTCGTAAAGGTTTTCCTGCCTCTCGGGCACATCTTTGACGATGAGGACCAAGCGGCGCGGCGTGCCGTAAGATTCCATCGACGAAAAGGGAATGCGAGAGGCTTTAAACTCCTCTTCGGCCAGGCGCTTCACCTCGCTCAAAGCCCAAACCGCATATGAAGCCGGTATTTCTTCGGTTCCGATCTCGAAGACCAGATCGCACACCTTCATGCTTCGGCGCCTCCTCCTTCGACGGCGGAGAACTTGTTCATCAACGGATAGCCGATCTCCTCCCTCTGACGCAGATAAGCGGAACAGCAAAGGCCAGCTATAGCTCGGATGCGGGAGATATAACCAGTGCGCTCAGTCACGCTGATGGCCCTGCGAGCTTCCAAGAGGTTAAACGTGTGCGAGCATTTGAGGACGTAATCATACGCGGGCAGCGGTAACCCTTTATCGGCCAGGCGACGAGCCTCGGATTCGTACATCGAAAATAGCTGAAAGAGCATATCTGTGTCAGCCTCGTCGAAGTTATAGCGTGAATGTTCGACCTCTCCCCTATGGTGAATGTCGCCATAGGTTATATCGCCGACCCAGGCGAGGTCGAACACGCTTTCGGCCTTCTGGACGAACATGGCGATTCTCTCGAGCCCATAGGTGATCTCGGCAGGAACCGGATTCATGTCTATGCCACCCACCTGCTGGAAGTAGGTGAACTGGGTGACTTCCATGCCGTCGACCCAGACCTCCCACCCTAGGCCCCAAGCCCCTATAGTCGGCGCCTCCCAGTCGTCCTCGACAAATCTGATGTCGTGATCGGCGGGGTCGATATTCAAGGCTTCCAGGCTTTCGAGATAGATGTCCTGAATATCGCTGGGAGCCGGCTTTATCAGCACCTGGTATTGGTAGTAGTGTTGCAACCTGTTGGGATTTTCACCGTAACGGCCGTCGGCAGGTCTGCGAGACGGCTCCACATAGGCCACCCTCCACGGTTCTGGACCCAACGCGCGAAGCGTCGTCGCCGGGTTGAGCGTCCCGGCCCCTACCTCTATATCATAAGGCTGCTGTATTACGCACCCGCGCCCTGCCCAAAAACGCTCCAGGCGGAATACGATCTCTTGAAAATTCATCCCCTATCGAGCTCCTTCGTCAGCTTCTCTCTTTCTCCAAAAGATAGACGAGCTTTTCGTTCAACTCATTCCATTTAGAAAAGCGAGGCTCTTCTTGCGTGGTCCATTTTACAAAAGCTCTTCGTGACAGAATAGCAGCCATTCGCACTTCTTGCAAGGCCGTTCCGGAAAACGAAATACCTGTCCCTGGCTCGCTGCAGTTGGAG
>LGFQ01000050.1 GCA_001508935.1 Synergistales bacterium 54_24 | reverse complement strand
TGACGGTGGTGGCGAGGTCATATTCGGGCTTCCAACCGGTGGCAGAGGCAAGTTTGGAAGAATCGCCGAATATGATGGGCTCATCTTTGAGCCTGAACAGCGCTGGATCGACCGTTACTTCGAAAGGAAGACCGAGCTCTTTCTTTATAATTTCTACTATTTCATAGACTGCGTACACTTTTTGAGCGCTTGCGTTATATTCTTCACCAGGTGCACCTTTTGCCGCAAGCAGTATGAGGGCAGAGACTAAATCTCTTACATCGAGTATAGCTCTGCGATTATCCATGTTTCCCACCCGCAGCGCTGGTGGAATGTAACCCTTTTCTATCTGAATAGCCCTAAGGGTGAGGTCGGCGCATACGTCGCCTATCTTCCTGGGGCCGGTAGTGTTGAAGATCCTCACTCTTATGCCCTTGATGCCGAAGGTAGCCCAATATTGATGCGTCAAGAGGTCTTGGGCGACCTTACTGACACCATAGGGGTGTAAGGGGAGCATCGCATGATCTTCCGAAATTGGGACCTCTTCCTCGCTCACGTAACCGTAAGCGGCGCTCGAACATGCGACAACTACGGTTGGATCGTATGGCTCTTTAGCCCTGATGAGCTTTATCGCCTCAAACAAATTTGCCGTGCCTATCACGTTAGTCTCGAGCGTCTCCTGAGGTTTATCCCACGAAACGCCAGGAAAGCTCTGGGCTGCCAAGTGATAGATAACCTGCGGTTTGTTTTGTTCGACCAAGGCATATACATTTTGGAAATAGCGCACGTCCGTCTCGACAAATGTGGCTTTGCCTTCTATTTCCTTCATGTCGATCGTAGGTTTGTAGTAAGAAGCGATGATGTTTTCTTTCCTTTCGCGGCAGGAGAGCCTTTCTATAAGGTGGCTTCCTATCATTCCCCCAGCTCCTGTGATCAAGATCACGGATGACGCACCCCCCAAGTATGCAGACCTATCTCTGTGAATGAATAATTGGCTATCTGGGCACCTTCTTCCTGAAGCGCCTCAGCCACGGCATATCTCTTGTCGGCCTCCGCGAAGAAGAACATAAACCCTCCACCACCCGCTCCTGAAACCTTTCCACCCAAGGCACCGGCTGATTTGGCCCTTTCATACAAGGCATCTATCCTTGGGTTCGTAATGCCCTCCGTAAAGCGCTTCTTCGATTCCCACGCCCTATCGAGGAGAAGGCCGAAATCGTCCAAATTGCCCGTCACCAAGGCGGCCTTCATAGCCACGGCGAGCTCCTTGGCCTCATGAAGCGACTCGAGCGTCTCCCTCCTGCCGGAGGTCATATCTTTTATTTGAGAGCTCAATATCCTGGACGAATCATGGGACCCTCCCACGTAGGCCAAGATCAACCTATGATGAAGCTCGTAAACCACATCACCACGCAACCTCAAAGGATTGACTATAGTGTTTGCCCCGTTGAACTCTATAAAATTGAAGCCCCCGAAGGCAGCGGCGTATTGATCCTGCTTGCCGCCATGAATCTTGAGCTCTTCCCTCTCTATGCGATAGGCGAGCTCGGCCACCTCATACGGCGTGAGGGGCAAATTGAGCCAATGCTTAAATGCGCCTATCAGGGCCACGCACACCGCTGAAGAAGAGCCTAACCCCGAACCAGGAGGGGCATCGTTATGAATCCTGAGCCTGAAACCCTGGCCAATACCGTAGCTTTTCCTCACGTAGTTGACGACACCCTTTATGAGGTCCAGATGGCCATCGTAAGCCAGAAATTGATCCACATCGTATTTCAGAGCTGTATCGTAATCTATGCTCTCTATCTCTATGGCTTTGTCATCGAATGGAAAGAGGCTTACGGTTGCATAGCGGTCGATAGTAGCGTTCATGACGGCGCCACCATATTCGTCGCAATAGGGGGACACGTCGGTCCCACCGCCGCCAAAGCTTATCCTCAAAGGCACCCTGGATCGCGTGATCATGCCGTCCATCTTTACTTCAGGACACCCTCGGGATGGGTACACGGCACCCGCGCAACAGCGTAATAATAATGCCCTACGGGGGCGCCATCTTTTCGAACGGTCAGTTCCTTCACTTCTTCCACTCTCCAGCCGTCTTTGGCCAACTTATCCAAAGATAGGTCCTCAGGGCTTTTGCCCACGAGCAAGAGCACATTAGCGTAGGCGCGCAAGCCCTTACCCTCTGGGAACCAGTATTTATACATAAGGCTATCTTTCCCGAAGAAATTAGGGCCAGCGGTATAGATTATCCCTTCCCTTTCTTTGTCATCTTTGCCTGAAAACTTTGTCCGGTAAAAGGCCAGTTCGCTCGCAATCCTGTGTTTGTCCATGCCGAGCACCAAGGGCTCACATCCTGTGGTCGCTTCAAGCCCGTCTTCGATCTCCTCCACTTGCCTCGCCAAGTCGCTCCATCCCAACACGGGCGTGCCCTGAGGATAGCCGAGCAGGGGCAGGCCAAGGGTGGCATAATGAAGGGTTGCGCCGAAGAGGAGGAAGATGATCACGACCGTGGGGACCCACGCCCTTCGCAACAGGACGACAGCCCGCGACCTTGTGAAGCCACACATCACCTGATGCGCCATTAAAGGGACGAGAGCAAGCCACGCAGGGCCGCTCCAATTCAACTCCACCTCGTGGAAGAGGCTAAAGATGAAGAAAGTGCACACAGGGACCAGGGTAATTATCGCGCAAAAGCGATATCTTTGATCCTTGTTACGGCTGCTCTTAACGGCGAAAACGGCCAAAAAAGCGGCCAAGAGACCGGTAGGCGAGAGGATAGCGATCAGATGACCCAAAAATTGCGGCAGGTAAAATCCAAACATACTGGCAAACCTACGAGGGCCCTGAAAAACAAAAGATACCCATCCATGTTCTGTGTTCCACAGGATCACCGGCGAAAAGATCGCCAAGGCAAGGGCGACCGTTAGATACGGCTCCTTGCGCCTGAGCCATCGACGGGACGCGGGGTCTACCGCCATAAAAAGCAAGGTCGCCGGCGCCAAGAGCGCTATGGTGTACTTGGAAAGCAAGCCCAGGCCGGCGCAAACCCCCACGCCCCACCACGCCGAGCGTTTATTGCTGATAAGAGCGCGCTCCAAAAAGTAAAGCGTACCCGCCCAACAGGCCGCCAATGGGGCATCAGGTGCCATGAACATCCCTACGCCGAAAAAGAATGGAAAAGAGGCGATAAAAAAGAGAGTGACGAAGGCAGTGTTCCTGCCGTAGAGGTCGCGCACTAAAGCAAAGATAAACCACCCCATAACACCCCAAGAGAGAATCGCTCCAAACCTCACGGCAAATTCCGTATGGCCAAAGACGGCGGTAAAAAGGGCTATGATCCAGGCTGCCATAGGAGGATGATCAAGGTAACCTATATCCAAATGTTGGGCATAGTTCCAATAATAGGCCTCCTCCGGGATTAGCTCCATCACTCCCATGTAAGAGAGGCGCAACACCACAGCATAAATGAGGAAGATGACGGAGATAGCCCGCCATCGCAGCTCTTCGTGCCTTTTACCATCGGGGGGGAATATGAAGAAGGCATTGCCGACATAATTCACTACCGCAGCAGCTAATATTCCACCCATGACAGCCGCAAGCGGTGGCCACCCCCACGCTTCATTCAGCGTAGCCAAGACCCCTCCGCGCAAAAAAAGCGATGCCAGCGCCAAGAGGAGAAAGCGCATATAGCCTGCGAACGAGGTCGGATGAGGCCTCTCTTTAGCGAAGGACCACCTGGCGTTGCAGACGAAGTTAAATAACGTAGAGGAGAAAAAGCTCACCACGTGAGCCTGCCCTATGGCCAACCCTAAGCTCGCCAAGAGCGAAAATACGGAGAGGTCCACAGCCATAGCCAAAAGCCCCACAACCCCGAAGCGAAAGCCGCTTTTGGCCGATACGTTAGCCCCCGCCAATGCAGCCAACCGGCAGAGATAAGCCCACCCCATCCTGACGAGGTTTATCTTGGAGCGGCCGCTCGCCCTATCCTTGAACGTTATGGGCACTTCGGCCACCCTGAGCGAGGGACCGCCAGCGACCAAAAGCTCCATGCACACTTTAAAGCATGTGGCTTCAGGATCGAGCGAACATAGACGGTCGCGGCGCACTGCAAAAAACCCTGACATGGGATCTTTGACGTCTACAAAGATCCTCGCCACGGCCGTGGCCGCAAAGGACGCTGCGCGCCGATAGAGGGGCCAACCAGGGGTGGAGCCGCCAGGTACGTAGCGGCTCGCGATAGCCATATCATGTGTGCCTTCAAGCAAAGGCTCGACCAGCGCAGGAATGACCTCGGGGGGATGGCTCAGGTCGGCGTCCATGACGACGACGATATCGCCGCGGGCAGCACGAGCTCCCGCTATTACGGACTTCGCTACGCCTCTATCCCCGTTTCTGGCGAGGAGGCGCACAGGATGCGCCTCCTCCCACTTTAAAACACGTTCGCGCGTGCCGTCGGTAGAGCCGTCGTCCACTACTATCACTTCAAGCCCGTACGGAAGCTCATCGATAAGCGCTACGATGCGCGAAAGGAGATCATCGATATTTCCAGCTTCGTTTATGGTAGGAACGACGACCGAGACCTCCGGCATGACCCTATCTCCCCCGTTTATAAGAATTACACCTACGGAATTATCACGATCTTATGGACGTTTTCTGTGCCCACCTGATTCAACCCTTCCTCGAGTTGCTCGAGAGACATGCTCTTGGAGATCAAGTCGGACACCGGCAGGCTCGTCCTGCTAAAGAAATCCAAAGCGTCCTTGAACATCATGGGAGGATACGCCCAGGAGCCGTGAATGTCAACGTCTTTTTGGCAGATATAAAACGGGTGCACCTCGGCCACGCCCGTATCGGTATAATGCCCCACTTCGATGAGCTTTCCTCCGCGTCTGACGAAGGTAAGGGCGTCCTCAAATGCTTTGGGATTGCCCGCAGCCTCTATGACCACATCGGGCCCAACGCCAGATGTGAGTTTCTGCACCTCGGCCAGCCTCTCTTCCAAGGGGCGTTTTCCTTCGATCACCACGTCGGCGCCGAGCTTTTTGGCCATTTCAAGCCTCTTGGGGAAGAAGTCGGTGACTATCACGAGGCCAGCGCCCATGTAGCGCAACGCGGCCACGACGAGCGCCCCTATGGGACCTGCGCCGATGACCATGGCGCTTTTGCCTGCGCCGAACCCCTGGCCGCTGAAAGCTTCGCCCGGATTCAGCGCCCTCTCTACCGCCCTCATGGCTACAGATGTAGGCTCAGTGAGCGATGCAACTTCGTCCGACACGTTGCCAGGGATTTTGAAGGCCCAGGACCTGCCGTCGACAACCACATACTCGGCAAAGCCGCCCAAAAGGTATGGGGGATTTTCGCAATTCGCCAGGCCGTAGACCCTCCGATTGGAGCAAAGCTGCGGTCTGTGTGGCATACTGAGGCAATAAAAGCAGCGCCCGCAAGCCTTGGAAGCCGGGGTTACCGCTATCCTATCCCCTACCTTGAGCGGGCCACCTATGACGTTCATCGTGTCGTTAGCCTTGGGCCCCAGCTCCTCCACGACGCCTACGAATTCGTGACCCGGGATAACGGGAAACTTGACCCACGTCGCCTTCCCCGTCATCATATGCTTATCGGTGCCGCATATGCCACAAGCCTTCACCTTGAGAAGCAATCCGTCTTCCGGCGCATGGGGCTTCTCAAATTCCCTGAGCTCCAACTTCCCGGGCTTCTCCATAACCATAGCCTTTACCTTAGCCATTTCACAACGCCCCCTTGTGACATTTTGGTTGAACGGCAGGGCGCAAAAACCGCCCTGCACTGGTCATAATATCGCTAAAGGCGGACAGGGGCAAGCTTCATTATGTCTTCATTGTATAATGAGGCTTGAGCGCAGATGACGGGCATGGGCCCAAAGCCGAGGGGGATCGGGGAAAACCATGGGAAGCGTTCTTATATTCGCCGAGCGAAGGGGTGACGACATACACCCCATAACGCACGAGCTATTGGGCAAGGGAAGAGAACTTGCTGATGCCTTAAATCTCGATGTGCACGCAGCGCTTTTGGGATGCGATCTAAAAGAAGAGTGGGCCCAAGAGTTGATATCCAGGGGCGCCGACATCGTCTTTCTCTTCGATTCGCCGACGCTGGCCCATTTCGACCCCACAACCTATAAAGGAAACCTGGCGAAGCTGATCCGAGAGACGAGGCCGGAGATAGTCCTTTTCGGCGCCACGCATTTGGGCAGATCGCTCGCGCCGCGCGTGGCCGCGGCGCTGGGCACGGGGCTCACAGCCGACTGCACGGAACTCGCCCCAAACGACGACGGCTCGTTGATCCAAATCAGGCCAGCCTTTACGGGCAACATCTTAGCCCACATAAAGACCCGTACCAGGCCTCAGATGTCCACGGTGCGCTACAAGGTCATGAAGCCTATCCCGCACGATTGCAACAGGCGCGGGAAGGTCGTACCGATGGAAGCCGTCCCCTGCCCTTCTCCATCGCGCCTGATCCGCGAGGAGGTGGGTGAAAACATTAGCCTCCCCGACGCGGAGGTCATAGTTTCTGGAGGGAAAGGACTCAAAAACCCAGGAGACTTCGCGATGCTGAAAGAGCTGGCAGAACTATTGGGGGGCGTCGTGGGCTCGAGCCGACCTTTGGTGGATCAAGGATGGATCGGCAAAGAGCACCAGGTGGGCTTCAGCGGCAATACCGTGAGGCCAAAGCTGTATATAGCATGCGGCATCTCGGGGAGCCCGCAGCACTTGGCCGGCATGCGCGGCTCTGAAACGATCATAGCCATAAACGCAGACCCCTCAGCGCCAATATTTCGCGTAGCTGATTACGGCATCGTGGGCGACCTCTACGAGGTCGTCCCGGCGCTCATAGCAGAGTTAAAGAAGAGGTGATGACGGTGGAGTATATCCTTGAACGGTTAAGTGAAATCGTAGGTCCTGATTGGGTAGCGAGCAAACACGAGCTCATAGAGAGATATCTCGCCGACGAGACCGCCAAAGGCGTTCGCCCTAAGGCTGCGAGCGATGTGGTTGTGGTAAAACCGTCGAACGCCCAAGAGATATCGCAGATATTGAAGTTGGCCACCGACGCCGGGGTGCCGGTCTTTCCGAGGGGCGGTGGGACCGGCCTGTGCGGCGGCGCCATCCCTACAAGAAGTGGCATAGTTCTTTCCCTTGAGCGCATGGATAAGATTGTAGGGGTCGATAAGGACAATCTCATGGTCGTAGCAGAAGCGGGCGTGACGCTGGGCCAATTGGAAGAGGCCGTCGAGGCGTCGGGGCTATTCTTTCCTCCCCACCCTGGAGATGAAGGAGCACAACTCGGTGGCATGATAGCCTGCAACGCCGGCGGTTCCAGGGCTGTGAAATACGGCATTATGAGAAATTACGTAAAGGGATTGGAGGTCGTCGTGCCCACTGGCGAGATCCTGCAGCTCGGCGGGAAGCTGCTCAAGGACAACTCCGGCTACGATCTGATGCACCTCATCATAGGAAGCGAAGGCACATTGGCCGTAATAACGCAGGCAATGCTGAGGCTGTATCCGGCCTTCGCATCCACGGCCACTCTGATAATCCCCTTCGAGAGCCGACATGCAGCCGTGGATGTCGTTCCCAAGATGTTGCAGATGGGCATCATCCCGCTCGCCGTCGAATATGTGGAAAAAGACCTTGTCAAACTGTCGGCCCAGGCATTAGGCTTGAATTGGCCTTGCGAAGAGGGCTCCGCTCAGCTTTTGATCACCCTGGCTGGCGAAAACGAAGAAATCGTATATGACCAATGCGAGAGGATCGCGGAGCTCGCAGGGAATTCCGGCGCAGCTGAGGCGATAATTGCGGAGCGGCGCGAAGAGCAGGGAAATATTTTGAAGGTGAGGAGCGAGATTTACACGGCTCTAAAGCCGAAGACGTTCGACATTATGGACGCATCTGTCCCGCCTGCTGCGATGGGGCATTTCATGGACGCGATAGACGAGATCGCATCGCGCTTTGGCACGAAGATCCCTCTTTATGGGCACGCCGCAGACGGCAACCTCCACGCTCACATTATGGATAACGTCCCGCCAAAAGACGCAGACGCCATAAAGCTCGCCATATACCAAGAGGGCGTAAGGCTCGGAGGCAAAATCACCGCGGAGCACGGGGTGGGCAAAATCAGGAACGAGCTTCTTCCACTATGCCTTTCTCCCAAGGCAATAGAGCTGATGAGGGCGATAAAGGGTGCCTTCGACCCGAAGGGCATATTGAACCCGGACTGTGCTCTTTCGTAAAAAGCACCCCTATGCGCGGGGAGCACTGCCTTTTTTGCGCATAGGGGGTTAAAACACCGCTGATGGCCTTTTATGTGGCATAGCTAATGGCACACAAACCTAAGGCCAAATGCCGCGGAACCTCATCGCAGAGGCTATCCTTCCTATAGCTTGCACGTAGGCGGCCTGACGCATCCTGATGTTGTAATTCTCCTTAATTGCCCATATGTCGCGGAAAGATTGCACAATCCTTTCTTCGAGCCTTTCTTGGACCGTCTTTTCCGTCCAGTAATCGCCGGCCCTTCCCTGGACCCACTCGAAGTAGCTCACTATAACTCCCCCGGCGTTTGCCAGCACATCGGGCAGTATAAGAACGCCTTTGTCCGACAAAATTGCCTCCGCTTCCGGAGTCGTAGGCCCGTTGGCCAATTCCAATATCACCTTCGCCTTTATGTCGTTGGCGTTAGACTCTGTTATCATGCCCTCCAAAGCGGCGGGAATGAGCACGTCGACATCTACCTTTAGCAAATCTTCGCCGGAGATCGTCTCGCTCCCAGGGAGGCCGACCACAGACCTGGTCCTCATTTTGTGTTCCTTCACATCATCGTATGAAAGGCCTTTAGGGTTGTATATGGCGCCTTTGCTATCCGATACGGCTACAACTTTTAAGCCCATCCCTTGAAGCAATTGGTGAACGAAACTGCCGGCGTTGCCGTATCCCTGTATGGCGCACGTAAGGTCTTTTCCGTAAAGGCCCGATTCCTTTAGCGTCTCGCGCAGGATGAACACGCCGCCTTGGGCCGTGGCCGTCCCTCGGCCGAGTGAGCCGCCCACTTCTATGGGTTTACCCGTTATGACAGAAGGCTCGCTGAAGCCCTTGATTTTCTCATAAGTATCCGCTATCCACGCCATGGTTCGGGCATTGGTGTTTACGTCAGGGGCAGGGATATCGTAATCGGTACCTATAAAACGGGACACACCTAAAGCATAAGCCCTCGTAAGCTTTTCGAGTTCGCCCGTCGAAAGCTCAGCGGGGTTACAACTGATTCCGCCTTTGGCTCCACCCAATGGAAGGCGCACCACCGCGCACTTTATAGTCATCCAGCCGGAAAGCGCTATTACTTCGTCCCTGTTTACCTGAACGTGATAACGGATGCCTCCTTTATATGGGCCTAAGGCATTGTTAAAATGGCTCCGCCACGCCTTGAATATCTTTACTGACCCGTCATCAAGCCGAACCGGCAGGGAAAGCTCCAACACCTCTTTCGGTTCTTTCAAGATGTCGAAATACTCCTGATCGATCTTAAGAAACGGTGCTGCTTCATCAATTTGTTGTTTGAACATGTCGTATGGGTTCTGCCGCATCTTCTAAACTCCTCCTCTGCTCGATAAAAATTATGAGAACATCCTAATAAAAATTACTTTGTTACGAACTGCAGATAGCTATTTAATTCATCATCATCACCCTCTCTCGAACAAAGATAGTGTCCAACGTAATGGGGTACATTTTAATCACCTTTCTTAAAAATTGCAAGGCTTCAGTAAACAAAATCCCAAATCCGCAGGTTCGTATTCCACAAAGAAAAGCAGGACATTCCCAAGCGTAAAAGACATGCTTTTTCGCCCTCTTGGCATTCTCAGGGCTTGAGGGTCATATTTTTGCCATTCATAGGGGAAAGAAATATCTGCACGGAAACGCAGTCCGTGCGTTTTCTTGGGCTATAGACACAGAAGGCGAGACATGTT
>LGFQ01000003.1 GCA_001508935.1 Synergistales bacterium 54_24 | reverse complement strand
TTTTGCCCGTCGACGGCGAAGGTTTCGTCAAGATCGATGAGCTCGAGCGCGCTATTCGCCCCGATACGGTTCTGGTCACGATCCACTTCGCCAATAACGAGATCGGGACGGTCCAGCCGATAGAAGAGATAGGAGCTCTTTGCCGCGCGCGCGGCCTGCTCTTCCACACCGACGCCGTGCAGGCTGCGGGACATATCCCCATAGATACGAAGACATTGCCCATCGATTTGATGACGATGGCGGCTCACAAGATGTATGGACCCAAGGGCGTGGGGGCTTTATATGTGAGAAAAGGGGTAAAGATCGAACCCTTAATTCATGGCGGCGGCCAGGAGCGCGGACTTCGTTCTGGAACCGAAAATACCGCCGGCATGGTCGGGTTTGGTGAGGCAGCTGCCCTTGCGATGGAGAGATTAAAGAAAGGCGAAGTCGACAACGAGAGGCGCTTGCGCGATCGCCTGATAGATGGGGTCCTCGAGCGCATAGACGATGTGCTTTTGACGGGCCACCGCACCAAGCGGCTTCCCTTTCACGCCAGTTTCTGTTTCCGACACATCGAAGGAGAATCTCTCCTATTGCGGCTTGACGCCCTGGGGATAGGCGCGAGCAGCGGCTCGGCGTGCACTTCGGGCAGCTTAGAGCCGAGTCACGTGCTCTTAGCCATAGGGCTGCCACATGAGATCGCCCATGGCTCTCTCAGGCTTTCCCTCGGGAAAGACACGAGCGACGAGGATATAGACTATACCTTGGAAAATCTTCCCAAAGTGGTAGAGTCGCTGAGGGCAATGTCTCCTTATGGTAAAAAGGAGGTAGTGAGGCATGTATAGCGAGAAAGTGGTAGAGCTTTTTATGAATCCGAAGAACGTCGGGCGCATAGAGGATGCCGATGGAGTGGGCACGGTAGGCAATCCAGTCTGCGGCGACGTCATGAAGATATATTTGAAGATAGAGAACGGCCGCATCGTCGACGTGAAATTTGAGACCTTCGGTTGCGCTGCGGCGATCGCCACGAGCTCCATGGTTACGGAGATGGTGAAGGGCAAAACGCTCGAGGAGGCCCTTAAGGTCAGCAATAAGGATGTGGCTCAAGCACTCGGAGGGCTCCCTCCTCACAAACTCCATTGTTCCTTGCTGGCTGAAGAGGGAGTCAAGGCGGCCATAGAGGATTACCTGTCGAAGTCGAAAGCTAACGAGACTGGTGTCGATAACAAAAAAGAGAGTGAAGTGGCAGTATGAGCGCAGGGGTAGTGTGGGCTGTTTGTATCTCTAAGGAAAAAGGCACAAGAAAGCAGGACGTCGGTGAGGCATTGCTGTTGGAAGGCCTTGGCCTTCGCGGCGATGCCCACGCCGGTTTTATGCACAGACAGGTCAGCCTTTTGTCCCTTGAAGATATAGAGGAGATGCGCGATAGGATTCCCAATGTGGGCCCCGGTGCCTTTGCCGAAAATCTCACATTAAAGGGTTTCGATGTGGGTTGCTTGGCGGTGGGAGATCGCCTGGCGGTGGGAGATGCGATCTTAGAGGTTACTCAGATAGGCAAGAACTGTCACAACGAGTGCGAAATTTACAAGCTTGCCGGAGAGTGTATAATGCCAAAGAAGGGCACATTTTGCTCCGTCATAAAGAGTGGTACCGTGCGCAAGGGTGATCCGGTGCGAAAACTCGCCGACGTTTCCATGTAAGCGTTTCGGAATAGTCGACTTAAGATTTCGAGGAGGGATTCCATGGCTCCTGTGGTGGAATCGCGCCTGAGAGTGCGATATGGCGAGACCGACAACATGGGGGTGGTCTATTATGCCAACTATCTTACCTACTTCGAAGTCGGGCGCACTGACTACTGCAGGGCCATGGGGATTCCCTATTCGGAGTGGGAAGCGGCTGGCGTGTATATGCCCGTTGTGGAGGTCCGCTGCCGCTACAAACATTCCGCTCGATATGACGACGAGCTTTTGGTGCGCACGAGCGTAAGCGCTCTAACCCCCTATTCCATGTCATTTTCTTATAGCATATTCAAGATTCCCGAAGAACGCCTCCTGGTCCACGGTTATACGCGCCATGGTTTCTGCGACAGCCGCGGACGGCTGATAAGGGAGCCGCAGCCGTTTTACGGCATGCTCTTGGAGCTTTGCGAGGATAGCCGACTTAAAGGCGGTGTTGTCGATCCATCGTTACATCGGGCGTAGATCGCCTCTATCGCTTGGGCGTTGTGGGCGACATTTCGGGTTTACGTTGGTCGAGTTGTTGGTCGTCTTTGGGGTGGTAGGCGCTCTGGCGGCAGCCCTGACTTTATCTTTCAGGCCATCTAAGGACGCTGTGGCCACCGCCGAGGCCGAAAGGGCGAAGCGCTGGTTAGGGCGCGTTTTTAATGTGGCTTTGACGGAGGGAAGATTTTTCGAGCTGAGGTATTCCACGACATATTCGAGTTGGATCACCGTTCACTGGCTCGACACGAACGAGGACGAGACGTTTGAAAGCGGCGGCAGGTGTTATTTCAAAGCGGACGGAGGTTCGTATAAGTCGAGCTATTCCCCCGTATGGCATACGTTGACGCCGGCTGTGACGTTGAAGATCGCGGCGGACAGGTCGAACAAGGCAAAGGTTCTCAAATATCTGGTCATTTCCGGTAAATGCCTCATCACGCTGAGGGACAATCCGTAATTGCAAATGCACGCCGTCGCAGTTCGGGCGGCGTATTATATTGAGGGCACAAAAGGGCGACTCGTATAGGGTCTTCTTGCAACTTCTCCGCCGAAGGGCTATAAAAAGGCTATAAACATCCACGATTTGAGCTTGAGCGGAAGCTTGAGTCTTTGAGGAGGTCGCAGCGATGGCAGCGAAACCGTGGTGGCGCGAGACGCTTGAGACCGTGGTTTGGGCACTGGTCCTCGCGTTGATATTGAGGGCTTTTGTGGTCCAAGCCTTTTGGATACCTAGCGGCTCTATGGTCCCGACGCTGCTTCCGGGAGATCGCGTCCTGGTTGCAAAGTTTTGGTATCACTTCACCGATCCCAAGCGGGGTCAGATTGCGGTTTTCAGGTATCCCGTAGATCCGAGGAGGGACTTCGTCAAGCGCGTAATCGGGCTCCCGGGGGAGACGGTGGAGATCAGAGACGGGCAAGTTTATATAAACGAAGAGCCGATCGTCGAGCCGTATGTGCAAAATCGCGATTTCTATAACATGAGCCCCGTCAAGGTGCCGCCCGGAGAGTATTTTATGATGGGTGACAATCGCCCTAATTCTCAGGACAGCCGCTTTTGGGGTTTTGTCCCCGAGGGTTTTCTGCGAGGTCCCGTCTTGTTTCGATACTGGCCGCCGAGCCGGATAGGAGCCGTAGATTGACGTGGGGAGGACGGTGTGGTTTCCGGGCCACATGGCCAAAGGGAGGCGAGAGCTCGAGGAGATCGTCCCGCTGGTCGATCTCGTAATAGAGGTGCGCGACGCGAGGGCCCCCATCTCCACCACCGCCCCCTTTGCCGAGGATTTAACGGGTAAGCGCATGAGGTGGATCGTGCTGAGCCGTAAAGACTTGGCAGACCCCAAGTGCACCGACCTATGGCTTGAGCACTTCAAGCGGCTCGGCCTGCCGGCAGTGGCCCTGAATTTGCACGGCAACATCGCTTCATTGAGGGCGAGCCTGTTGAGGCATAAGCCCTCTTTCAGAGAGCTTCGTCTCGTCATAATCGGCATACCGAACGTGGGCAAATCCACACTCTTAAACGCGCTCGTGAGGAAAAAGAAGGCAGAGGTGGGACTTCTTCCCGGCGTGACCAGGAGGGTTTCGTGGCACAGAAGCGAAGGCCTCCTGGTCTTAGATTCGCCCGGCATCTTGGATCCCTCCTCGGATCCTTTCACTCACCAGCTCTTGGCATGGCTCGGATGCTCGAGGGCCGATGTGATCGGAGGGCATGAAGTGCTCGCCCTATCGCTGCTCCGCTTTTTGAAAGAGAAGAATTTGATCGGGGCTATTCGGAAGAAATGGGGTGTAGATGTGGCAAATGGCGAGCGAGAGGTGCTTGAAGCCGTGGGTCGGCGTCTCGGTTGCCTCGGCCCTGGTGGAGAGGTCGACTTGGAAAGGGCCGGCATGTCGCTCCTCAAGGCGTTCTCTAGCGGCGATCTGGGCCGGTTCACCTTGGAAATGCCGGAAGAGTCGAAGGATGAAGTATCTGGTCGGCGTAGATGAAGCTGGGAGAGGTCCGTTGGCAGGTCCTGTCGTGGCAGCTGCGGTGTTGGTTCCGTTCGGGGCGGACGGAGAGCTCTGGGAGCTCGGCTTCAGGGATTCGAAAGCGCTTTCGCCAAAAGAAAGGGAGCGCCTGTTTTGTTCCTTTTGCGCGAATAGCTTTATATGTTGGAAGGCACAGGCCGCTTCGCCGGGCGTCATCGACCGGATGAACATCTTGAAGGCGTCCCTTTGGGCGATGAGGAAAGCGGTGCTTGCGCTGCCTTTCGAGCCGGATCTGGTCATCGTGGACGGCATTAATGTCATACCGGACCTTCCGTACAGGCAAAAAGCCGTTGCGAAAGCCGATGCCTCGTTTCCGGTCGTGGCGGCAGCCTCGGTTGTGGCCAAGGTGTTGAGGGATAGAGTTATGGTGGCCCTCGATAGCCTATATCCGCAATATGGATTCGCTCGCCACAAAGGTTACCCGACGGCGGTGCACGTAAAAGCCCTTGGCGAATTCGGACCGACTCCGCTGCATCGCAAGAGCTTCACCTGGAGGTGCCCATGATGCCGCCCGAACCCAACAGCGTTGGAGGGGCATCTGATAGCGCAAAAGCCCCAGGCATCATCAAGGGCGATGTTCCGTCCATTCGTGATGGGGCATTGATCAGTGGCACGGTTGTGAGCGCTCAAGGCGATGGGTATTGGGTAAGGCTTCAAGGAAAGCTTTTGTGGGCTCGCTCCACTATCTCCCTCTTCGTCGGGCAGCGTTTCATCGCCAGATGGGATGCGAAGAGCGACCCTCCCCTTCTTCACGTAAAAAGTTTGACCCTTCCCGCGATCGAGCAATTCGCCCCTGAAGATCGCCCCTTTGCCATGGCACTTCTTTCTCGTGGCTTGATGGCGAACGGCGAAGCGATTTCTTTCCTGAAAGGCGCATGGCAGCAGATGGGGTCCAACCCCGCCCTCATAGAGGCGCTGACGGAGCTATTGGCGAGAGGCCTTCCCTTAAAAGAGGAATTGGCTCTGCCCTTGGCTTGGTACCTGTCGCTTAGCCCTCAAGCCGTCGTATCCCTTTGGGGCGAGCTCAGGACCAGCCTTAAGCGCTACATGAAAGATGGGGTGCCCCTTGGCGAGGCGCTCGAATTGGCAGGCCGCGACAAGAGCGAACTGCGCGACCTCATGGTGGCCCATAAGGCCTTGCTGCATCCGCTTGAGGGAGGCGCAAAGTTAGAAGCGCTTTTCCCTTTGATATGGCCACTTTTGGGTGAGGATGGGCCGCGTTGGGCCTGCGTGAACGTCCAAGTCTCGGAACGCCGCGGACAGAAGGTCTATCATGCGTCCTTTGCCTTTGAGGGAAAGCGCATAGGCGAAGTTCGCGGGGATGCATTCAGCGATGGTTCGTCTCTGGTCATAACGCTGCGGTCGCGCGACGAACCATCGAAATCGCTCATTGAAGAACACATGGAAGAGCTCAGACATTCTCTATCCGCAATATCGCTGCCCTTGCGCCACCTTAGCGTATCTGTGGGCCTTTCTCGTCGTGGCGATAGGACGGTAGGACGATTGGATGTGACGGCGTGATGGCAGAAGGCGAGTTGCCCAAGAAGGCTGCAGCGTTGCGCTATGAGGCTAAAAAAGACGAAGCACCGCGCGTGGTTGCTTCGGGGCAAGGCGTCATGGCGGAGCGGATAATCGAAATAGCGAAAGAAAGCGGCGTCCCGATCGTCGAAGACCCTGCGCTCGCCTCCGCTCTTCTGTTCGTCGAGTTGGGCGAAGAGATTCCGATCGAGCTCTACGAGGCCGTGGCCCGCGTGCTCGCCTTCCTTTACAGGTTGGATAGAGATGGGAAAAAGAGCAACGGATAGCCGCGAGCTCGGTCAGTGGGGAGAGGATCTTGCAAAAAGCGCACTCGAGCGCATGGGGTGGCGCATTTTGGACCGCAACGTGAGGATCGGGGGCGGAGAATTGGATATCGTGGCTCTCGACGGCAACGAGCTCGTCATGGTGGAAGTGAGAGTGCGCCGCGTCGGAAAGCTTTTGCCTCCTGCGCTTTCGGTGGGGCCGCGGAAGCTCAAAAGCTTGGTGCGAGCCGGTTCGACCTACGTGTCCCTTTTGGGGTGGGAAAAACCGTGGCGCATCGATGTCTTCGGGATCACTGTGGATATGAATGACAGGTGGGATATAGAACACGTCAAGGATGTAACTGCCGGGAGGGTGTGACGTTTGAGCAAAGCCTTAGGGATAACGCTTCGGGGCATCGAGGCTGTAGCTGTGGAGGTCGAAGTCGAAGTCACGGGTGGGCTCTTCGCCATTTCTATCGTGGGTCTGCCAGACGCGGCGGTCAGGGAGGCAAAAGAGCGGGTTCGAGCTGCTCTGCGCTCTATCGGCATATCGCTGAGGGGGAGGATAGCGGTAAACCTCGCCCCTGCCGACCTACCCAAGGAGGGGGCTCTGTTGGATCTGCCCATCGCAATCGAGATGGCCAAGCAGGTCGGATCCGTTCCGGCTTCCAGTCAGCCTGCCGTTTTCGTAGGAGAGCTTGCCCTCGACGGGCGCCTGCGCAGGGCAAAAGGCGCCGTGCCGGCTGCTATGTTGGCGCGCAAACTTTCCCTTCCCCTTTACATCCCTCACGAGAACGCCCACGAGGTCTCCCTGGTCAAGGGGGTCGAAGCCTATGCGATCTCCCATATAGCAGAGTTGATCGAAGCTTTGAGAGGAGAAGTGGCGCTGCGACCGATCGAACATCGCGTGCCGGCGCCGCAGGAAATCGAGGTGGATGTGGACTTAGCCGATATAAAAGGGCAAGCAGGAGCCAAGAGGGCCATGGAGATCGCCGCTGCAGGCCATCACAATCTGCTCATGGTTGGTCCTCCCGGCTCGGGAAAGACCATGCTGGCCCGCGCCCTGAAGAGCATCCTTCCGCCCCTCTCCGATGAAGAACTGCTCGAGGTGCTTTTGATATACAGCGCGAGGGGGCTTTCCTTCGACGGAGGCAGGGCTCGTCCCTTTCGATCCGTCCACCATACGGCCAGCACCGTAGCCGTGTGTGGAGGAGGGAATGCCTTGCAGCCGGGCGAGATCAGCTTAGCTCACAGAGGCGTCCTCTTTTTGGACGAATTTACGGAGTTCAGACGTGATCTCATAGAGGCCATGCGTCAACCCCTCGAGGACGGAAAGATTGTGGTGAGCCGCTCTTCTGGGAGCGTCACATATCCAGCTCAGGTGTTGTTGGCCCTGGCTTGCAACCCCTGCCCCTGTGGCAACTTCGGAGATCCCGGGTTTCCCTGTCGCTGTTCGCCGGGCGAACTCGAACGATACCAAAGGAAACTTTCAGGCCCGATATTAGATCGCATAGATATGCAGATCAGCGTCCCTCGACTCTCGCCCGATGAACTCATGGCTGTCGAGCCGTCGGGAGAGGACAGCGCCTCTGTGAGGAGGCGCGTCGAAAGGGCGCGGGAGATACAGATAGAGAGATGGAAGGCGTGGGGCATACGGTCCAATGCCGAGGTGCCGGAAGCGCTCCTCCGCAAAGAGGCGCACATAAAAAAAGAGGCAAGGGCTTTTCTGAGGTCGGCAATGGGGCGCTCTCGCCTCTCGGGCAGGGGTTTTACGAGGATCTTGAGGGTGGCGAGGAGCGTGGCGGATCTGGCTGGGGAAGAGTGCGTGGGCGCATCCCACGTAGCCGAGGCCCTCGCCTACAGAGAGGGAGCCAACATATATGGACGCCCGTCTTAAGGCCTTTTTGCTCCTCAACGCGTGCCAGTGCTTCGATGGGCGCGCGGTAGAGGCGCTCGCGCAAAGGGGCATAAAGCCAGAGGATCTGTTGGAAGCACCGGCGCTGCTCAAAGCGCTCGGCGCCAGTGAGTCGTCGATAAGCGCGTGGTCGGATTTGCAGCGCGACGGATGGGCCGAGCGCGAGTGGGAGAAGTGTCTGAAGCTCAAAGTCGACGTGGTCTGCTTCGGTGACGGACGCTACCCGAAGGGGCTTTTGGATCTGTCGTCGCCGCCCCTCTTGCTCTACCTTTGGGGAGCGTCCCCTTTGGACGATGGCGGCGTTGCAGTTGTGGGAACCCGCAGGCCGTCAACCTATGGCCTCCGCATTGCGAAGGAATTGGGCAGAGAGCTTGCCGCCGCGGGCTTCGTCGTGGTAAGCGGCGGCGCCTACGGCATAGATTGTGCGGCTCAGGAGGCGGCTTTGGAGGCTGATGGAAGCAGCATAGCCGTGCTCGGCACAGGGGTGGATTGCGTCTATCCGAGTTCGAATAGGCGTCTCTTCGAGCGCTTAAAGGAATCTGGCCTATTGGTCAGCGAATATCCGCTCTCCTCTCAAGCGAGGCCGTGGCGTTTCCCTAAGCGCAATCGCATCATCGCCGGCGTTTCGAGGAGCGTAGTGGTTGTCGAAGCGCCACAGAGAAGCGGTGCTATGATAACAGCAAGAATAGCAATGGAAATAGGTAGGGATTTATGGGCCGTCCCCGGGCGGGTAGACGAAGAGGTATGTCGCGGCTCCAATTTGCTGATATTCGACGGCGCTCAACCTTTGATCGACATCCCTGCGTTTTGCTCGCTTTTGGGAGGGAACGTCATCTTCGAGGGCGAGTCGCAAATGAGAGAGCTTTCGGTGGAGGAAAAGCTCGTCTACTCAATGCTTAAAGAAAGAGGAGAGCGGACAGTTGACAATATCGCATCAGAGGCTAAAATGAGCGCCGCCGACGCAATGTTGGCGTTAGGCATGTTGACGGCGAAAGGGTTAGTCGCATCGTCGGGCCCCGGCCGCTGGAGTGCCATTCGATAACGCTTGAGGTGAAATATATATGCCATCTCATACGCTGATAATTGTGGAATCGCCGGCCAAGGCTCGCACGCTAAAAAAGATCCTGGGCCAGCGATATGTAGTGAAGGCGAGTATGGGGCACGTGAGAGATCTCCCGAAGAGCCGCATGGGCGTCGATATAGATAAAGATTTCAAGCCGGAATACATACTCGTGCGCGGCAAGGGCAAGATCGTAAAAGAGCTGAGGGAAGCCTCGTCGAAGGCCGATCGGATGCTCATAGCCTCCGACCCGGACAGAGAGGGGGAAGCGATCGCCTGGCACCTCGCCGAGCTTTTGAACATAGACTCGGATGCGCCTTGCAGGATACGCATGTACGAGATCACGGCGAAAGAAGTCAAAGAGGCGGTCAAAAACCCCCAGGCTATAGACATGGACAAGGTCTATGCCCAACAGGCCAGGCGACTCTTGGATCGCCTCGTTGGGTATAGCTTAAGCCCCTTGTTATGGAGCAAGGTGCGCTCCGGGCTGTCGGCGGGGCGCGTGCAATCCGTCGCCCTGCGCCTCATATGCGAGAGAGAAGCCGAGATAGAGGCTTTCCGCCCAGAGGAATATTGGCTTTTGGACGTAGAGGCCACATCCGATGACGGCAGATCTTATCTGCTCCGCCTGGAGAAGAAGGATGGCAAGGCGCTCGCCGTAAAGAGCGAATCGGAAGCCGAAGAGATAGAAAAAAACCTAAAAGGACTCACCCTTGTCGTGCGCTCCTTTACGAGCAAAGAGGGGAGAAGGAGTCCTCTTCCTCCCTTTAAAACGAGCACATTGCAGCAAGAGGCGGCGAGGCGCTTGGGGTTTTCGCCACAGAGGACGATGCGGGTGGCCCAGAGCCTTTACGAAGGCGTCGATATAAAGGACAGGGGCTCCCTTGGCCTCATCACGTATATGCGCACCGACAGCCTCAGGGTTGCTGCTGAGGCAATAGAGAGCGTGCGAGGCTACATAGGCGCTGCCTTTGGCGACAAATATCTCCCTCAAAAACCCCATTATTACGCCTCCAAAGGCCGCACCCAAGATGCGCACGAGGCCATAAGGCCCACCGATGTGGCGCTCGCTCCCGAATCAGTCAAGGAGGACCTCACCCGAGACCAGTTTAGGCTTTACGACCTCATCTGGCGCAGGTTTGTGGCGAGTCAGATGGCGCCGAGTGCGATCGCAAGGAGTTCGATCGTCGTCGAAGCCGGGCCATATTCGTTGAAACAGTCCGGAGCGACGCTCCTCTTCGAGGGGTGGGGTGCGCTCTGGCCGCTCGATCTCAAGGAGGACGAAGTGCCACCTGCCAAAGAGGGTGAGCTCCTGAGACAAGGGGATGTGCACAAGGAACAGCGCTTCACCAAGCCTCCAGCTCGATATAGCGATTCCAGCCTGGTGAAGGTCCTCGAGGAGAAGGGGATCGGTCGTCCTTCCACCTATGCCGTCATAGTGCAGACGCTCTACGATCGCGATTATGTGGCCAAAAGCGATGATAAAAAGTTGGTTCCCACAGAATTGGGCAGAGTGGTGAACGACTTTTTAGTGCGTCACTTTCCAGACGTGGTCGATGTCTCCTTCACCGCCCAGATGGAAGAGCAGTTGGATCAGGTGGAAGGCGGAAACGTGGAATGGCTTAAAGTCATCAAAGACTTCTGGAGCCGCTTTTCCAAGGTCCTCTCGGAAGTGAAGCGCGCGGCCGAATCCGTCTCTTTGCCCGATCGGGCCGTAGGCGAGGCGTGCCCGCAGTGCGGCGCTCCGTTGGTGGTGAAGCGCGGCCGTTATGGGGAGTTTGTGGCCTGTTCCGCATACCCGGAGTGCACTTATACCCGGCCGATCTTACAGGAGATAGGTGTATCTTGTCCTATCTGCGGCGACGGCAAGGTGGTGCGCAGGAAGAGCAAAAAGGGGCGCACCTTTTACGGCTGCTCACGCTATCCCAATTGCAAATTCACGTCCTGGGACCCACCCACGGGCGAGCGATGTCCGGTCTGCGGTGGATATATGGTCTTGAAGGGAAGGTCTAAAACCCCCACGTGCAGCTCTTGCGGCCACAAAGGGTTGGCTGATGAAATCGCCTAAAGCGCCGGTCGCGATCGTAGGGGGCGGCCTGGCGGGGTCTGAAGCCGCTTATCAACTGGCCCGCAGGGGTATTCCCGTTAGGCTTTACGAGATGCGTCCGAATCGCCTCACGCCGGCTCATAAGACCGGGCACTTGGCTGAGCTCGTCTGCAGCAACTCGCTCGGCGCAGATCTGTTGACGAGCCCTGCCGGCATCCTGAAGGCGGAGTTGAGGCGCATGGGAAGCCTCATTATGCGTTGTGCCGATGAGAATCGCGTGCCTGCCGGCAAGGCGTTGGCGGTGGACAGAGAGTGCTTTGCCATTTCCGTCTCTGAGGCATTGGCTTCTTGTCCATTGGTTGAGATCGTCCGCGAGGAAGTAAAAGAGATGCCGGAAGGGCTTGCGATCATAGCAACAGGGCCGCTTACGTCAGGTTCCATGTCGGAGGCCTTACGGCGCCTCATAGGGAGAGACTTTCTCTACTTCTTCGATGCCGTCTCCCCCATTGTGACGGCCGAGAGCATCGATTTTGACGTGGTCTTCAAAGCCAGCCGTTACGGAGAGGGCGAAGATTATCTAAACTGCCCGATGGACGAGGTGGAGTATCAGCGCTTTTGGGAGGCGCTGTCCTCTGCAGAGCGGGCCCCCCTTCACTCTTTCGAGCGGGACGAACGCTATTTCGAGGGGTGTCTTCCGATAGAGGTGATGGCAAAAAGAGGGCGCGACGTCATGCGCTATGGGCCTATGCGCCCAGTCGGGCTCGTCGACCCCAAGAGCGAGAAGACGCCATATGCCGTCGTTCAATTGAGGCGTGAGGACGCGGAAGGGACGCTTTATAGCTTGGTCGGCTTCCAGACGAATTTGAAATGGAGCGAGCAGGAGCGCGTTTTCAGGATGATCCCCGGCCTGCAGAGGGCCGAATTCGTCCGCTTCGGCGTCATGCACCGTAATGTATATGTGAACGCCCCTCTCATCCTCAACGAGGATTTGAGCTTGCGCGCCAGGCGGGATATATACCTCGCCGGGCAGATCGTAGGGGTCGAAGGCTACATGGAGAGCACAGCGATGGGGCTCGTGACCGCCCTCAGCGCCTATTCCGCCATCTTGGGCCTCCCCCTGCCGCGGTGGCCGAAGGAGACCGCTATAGGCTCGTTGCTTTGCTACATTATAAATGCCAGGGCCGATAACTTCCAGCCGATGAACGTCAACTTGGGGATCTTTCCTCCCTTGGGGGCTAAGGTTCGCGACCGCAGGAAGCGTTGCGAAGCCGTCGCGCGGCGCGCTTTGACGGCTTTGGAACAATTTATGGCAGAATATTCGATCATATTTGACGAAGTTGTGATAAACTAACTTCCATGGCGGAGGAATTGTCCACTTTTGTAGACGCCTTTTTAGAATATATAAAATATAGCCGCGGCCGTTCGGAAAACACCGTCGCCAATTACTCCGTAGATCTGAACCAGTTCGTCGACTACCTATCGACGCAAGGGATATCCTCTCCCCTCGAGATGACGGCATCTCACGTGAGGGCCTTTTTGAGGGAAATGATGAGCTACGGATATGCCCAGGCTTCAGCGGCCAGGAAGCTCTCCTCGATCCGCAGCTGGATCGACTACCTGATCCGAAGCGGCGTCCTCGAGAAAGACCCGACCGCCGGCGTGAGGGGTCCGAGGCTTCCCCAGCGCTTGCCGCGCGCCTTGGCCTACGATGACGTGAAGCGCCTCTTGGAGGAGGGCCCCAGAGGAAAGACGGTTCGTCGCGACAGCGTTATCTTGGAGTTGCTCTACAGTTCTGGCCTGCGCGTGGCTGAACTTGTGGCCCTCGACTGGGAGGATATAGATTTGGAAGAACGGTGGATCAGGGTCAGAGGCAAGGGGGACAAGGAGAGGCTCGTTCCCATGGGGCGATATGCCGTTCAGGCGCTTCTCGCTTGGAGGGAGGAGCTCGGCGCAAGCACCGGACCGCTCTTTCCGGGGCAGGGCAGCGGGCGCATGACGGTTAGGACAGCGCACAGGGTCGTGACCAAGCTGGCTCGGAGCGTGGGGTTATCGGGCGTTACGCCGCATGTATTGCGCCATAGCTTCGCCACCCACATGCTCGAACGCGGCGCAAATCTGCGCGTTTTGCAGGAGCTCCTGGGCCACGAGAGCTTGGTTACCACACAGCGCTATCTGAAGATCACCACCGATCAATTGAAGAGGAGTTACGCTGCGGCTTATCCGCGCGCGGAGGTGGAGTGATGAACGTAAATTTTAAAGGCACGACTATAGTATCGGTGCGGAGGAACGGCCGTGTCGCCATGGCTGGAGACGGGCAGGTGACGATGGGAGACCAGATCGTCAAAGAGGGCGCACGCAAAGTGAGGCGCCTCTATGAAGGGAGAATCCTGGCCGGCTTTGCCGGCAGTACGGCGGATGCCATGACGTTGCTCGAACGCTTCGAGCGCCGCTTGGAAGAGAACAAGGGCAATCTCACCAAAAGCGCCGTCGACCTCGTCAAAGAATGGCGCCTTGACAGGGCCTTGAGAAGGCTCGAGGCGCTCATGCTCGTGGCCGATAGGGAAGAGACGTTGCTGTTATCCGGCTCGGGCGATGTCATAGAGCCGGAGGGCGACGTGACATCTATAGGCTCCGGTTCCGGGTTTGCCCTGGCTGCGGCGAGGGCACTGCTCGAGGCGTCCGATTGGGGGGCGGAGCGCATCGCCCGCAAAGCCATTGAGATCGCTTCTCAAATCTGCATTTACACCAACGACGCCATCGTCTTGGAGGTGATAGACCAGTGACCTCGATCATGTATGAGGATTTGACGCCGGCCGAAGTCGTCGCTTACCTCGATAGATACATAGTAGGTCAAGTTAAGGCCAAGCGCGCCGTGGCCGTAGCGCTGAGGAATAGGCTCAGGAGAAAACGGCTCGATCCGAAGATCGCCGAAGAGGTGATCCCCAAAAACATCCTGATGATCGGTCCTACCGGCGTAGGAAAGACGGAGATCGCAAGGCGCCTGGCCGCCTTGGTCAATGCCCCCTTCGTGAAGGTGGAGGCTACGAAATTTACAGAGGTGGGATATGTCGGGCGCGACGTGGAGTCTATGATCCGCGACCTCGCCGAGGTGGCCGTGCACATGGTGAAGGCTCGCCACAGGGAGGCTGTTCAATCCGCGGCGGCGGAGCGCGCCGAAGAGAGGCTCTTGGACCTCCTCCTTCCGCTTCCGCGCAAACAGGAGAGCATGCAGGATTTCGTCAAAGTCCTCATGGGCGGAGTTCAGGAGAGGATAGAATCGCCCAAGGAGAGGGAAGACAGCGGTACGCGGGAGCGGCTGCGGGAGATGTTGCGCGCTGGAAAACTCGATACGCGCGAGGTCGAAGTGGAGGTCGCAGAGAGCGCCGTGGCAAATGTGCCCGTATTGGGGGTCGGCCTGGACGAGATGGGAATAAACTTGAGCGAGATGTTAGGCAATCTCCTCCCCAAGCGGATGAAGCGCAAGCGGATGTCCGTATCCTCCGCTCGCGTTCTGCTCCAAGCGGAGGAAGCGGAAAAACTCATCGACATGGAAAGCGTCGTCCAGGAGGCCCTGACAAAGGCGCAGGAGGAGGGGATCGTCTTTCTGGACGAGTTGGACAAGGTTGCTTCGCAAGACGGAGCGCAGCACGGTCCCGACGTGAGTCGAGAGGGGGTTCAGCGCGATCTGCTTCCCATCGTAGAGGGTTCGACCGTAATGACGAAGTATGGGCCTGTCAAGACGGATTACATCCTCTTCATCGCAGCCGGTGCCTTTCATAGGGTCAAACCCTCCGATCTCGTGCCAGAACTCCAGGGTCGTTTTCCCATCAGGGTGGAGCTGTCTCCTCTAAGCGAGGACGACCTGGGCAAGATCCTCACGGAGCCGGAGAACAGCCTTCTGCGTCAGTACAAAGCCCTACTAGGGACAGAGGGTGTATCTATAAGCTTTTGCGAAGATGCCGTAGCGGAGATAGCAAATATCGCCGCCAAGATGAACGCCGAAATGGAAGATATCGGCGCCAGGCGTTTGCACACCGTTATGGAACAGCTTTTGGAAGATGTGAGCTTTAAGGCTCCGGAGCTCGAGGGGTCAGAGGTCCTTATCGATGCAGCCTTCGTGAGAGAGAGGCTCGAACCCCTGGTTCAGAGTTCCGACCTCAAGAAATATCTGCTATAAATAGCCGGTTTTTTTACGGAAAAGGAGATGAGACGATGAGCATGGAAACTCCGAAGGAATTGTTGGAGGCGCGGCCGAAGATCGTAAACCTTTCAGCGATGGAGGATCTGTTGGACAAGACGCGGATGGTGAGCAGGGCCCTGCAGAACAGGAAGGACGGAGCGAGCCCCGATTATCAAAAGTTGGCCAAACTCCTCTGCGATCTCTCTACGGCCAACACCTATATCATCGATCGCCAAGGAAAGATATTGGGTTATGCGTGGCTCAGCGAATACAACTGTCCGACCATGGCCGGCCTGCTGAAGGTCGGCGCCATGCCTGAGAGCTATGTCGATAGGCTCAATCAGCATCACGAATCCGTCTTGAATCACTCGGACTACGGTCTTTGCGCCTATGCCGACGCACCATGCATATATCCGAACAAGCACGTGGTCTATGTGCCGATCTACAGCGGCTCGGAGCGCATCGGAACGCTCATATTGGCTCGCTTCGGCTCGCCCTTCGATGCGCGCGATCTGGTCTTGGGGGAATATCTGGCCACTGCCGTGGGCATCGAGATGCTCCACGAGCGCACGCGCTCGATCGAGGAGAGAGCCAGAGAGCGGTTTGCCGTCCAAATGGCGTTGCGCGCTCTTTCGTACTCGGAAGTCGAGTCTGTTAAGCATATCATCCGCGAGCTCGATGCCTCCGAGGGCGTGGTGGTCGCAAGCCGCATAGCCGATAGATTAGGCCTCACGCGGAGCGTAATCGTAAACGCCTTGAGGAAACTCGAAAGCGCCGGCGTCCTGGAGTGCCGCAGCTTGGGGATGAAGGGCACATACATCAAGGTCCTTCTCCCGCTCCTTTTGGAGGAATTGGGCATAACCGAAGGGCGTTCTTAAAGCCTCCTCCTTTGATGGTCGAAACAGGAAGTGTGGTGCTCGTCTTTTATTCTTCGTTATGGAGGCATTTTTCATGGATAAGGCTTGGGCGGCAGCGAAGGTCAGTATAGGTGGACTCTCGAAGCGCTTGGAGGCGACTGCGCAGAACCTCGCCAATATAAACACCCCCGCATACGCGCGGAGGGAGGTCACGTTCGAGGATCAGTTGAACCGCTTGTTGCACGGTCCTGACAGGTTGCCGCTGGTTACCACGGATCCTAGCCATATCTCTACGCTCCCAAGGAGCGTAGAGGCGGTAAAACCCGTCGAGGAGAGGGCTGTCGGCGAACTCGTGCGATGGGATGGAAACGGCGTGGACATCGATATCGAAATGGCCAAGCTCGCCGAGACGCGCATGTCTTATCAGGCCCTGTTCCGCCTGTTAGCGCGCAAGGCGGCTTCTTATAGGACGGTTATGGGAGGCGGAAGCTGATGCGCATATTTCGCCCGCTTGAAATAGCGGGCAGTTCCTTGACTGCCCACAGGCTTTGGATGGAGCTCATTTCCCAGAATATGGCCAACGCCAACACCACGCGCACGCCCGAGGGCGGGCCATACGTGCGCAAAGTCCCCATATTTGCAGAGCGCCTGGATGAGGCTTTAGGCGCCTCCCCCGCCGGCGTAAGGGTGGAGCAGATCGCAGACGATACCCTGCCGCCGCGATATGCCTACCAGCCCGATCACCCGGACGCCGATGCCGAAGGATATGTCGCTTATCCAAACGTGAACGTGATCCGCGAGATGGCAGACATGATGGTGGCAAGCCGAGCTTACGAAGCGAATCTCGCCGTCGTGGAAACGACCCAGAGTATGTGGAGTAGCGCACTCGAGGCACTACGAGCCTAACAGACCCTTATTTGGCGATGCCGATCCTCGCTTCCCGGAGTAAAATATAGTAATAAAGTCCTATCCAAAGTGAGAAAAATTGAAACTTGAGGGGAGGTGACAGAGCTTGCCCCTCAGGTTATGCTTTAACCGTCGAACTTGACCATGAGGGGGCTCGGTTAAAAGATGAAAGAGGTCAGAGTGGATTTATCGCAATTCCATTTCAATATTGACGATGCAAGGTTGGCCAGAGCCGGGAGCGATTCAAAAAGAGAAAAGGGTTTCGAAGAGTTGCTCAAGGACAACCTGCAGAAGGTGAATGACCTTCAGTTCGCTGCCGATGAGGGGATCGAAAAGTTGGCTACCGGAGAAGCGGAGGACATCTCCCAGGTGGTCATCGCAGTCCAGGAGGCCGAGGTCGCATTGCGCCTTCTGGTGGAAATCAGGAATAAACTGGTGGATGCCTATCAACAACTTGCCCGCATGCCGGTATAGAATTATTGCCTCATTGCTGATATAGTAAATATTATGGAAAGGTTGAGGGAGCTTTTTGCGCGGCTGAAAGCCACATGGGCGGCGCTTTCCCCATGGCAGCGCTATTCTATCATGGGGGCAGGGGCGCTTATTTTTGTCCTTTTGATTTTATTGATCGCAACCGGCAGAGGCAAATATGAACCGCTATTTACCGGCCTCGAGGTGGAAGACCAGGCGGCTATACTCTCCTATCTCCGTGAACACAATGTCCCATATAAGCTCGATTCCGCCGCCAACGCCGTGCTTGTGCCTGAGGATATGGTTTACGAAATGCGCCTTTCCCTGGCACAACAAGGGTTGCCTAGAGGTGGCGTGGTAGGCTTTGAGATCTTTGACCAGGCAAAGATGGGCATGACGGACTTCCAGCAGCGCGTCTCCTATATAAGGGCCCTTGAGGGGGAGCTATCTCGGACCATAGGGCGCATGGAGGCGATCGACTTCGCGAGGGTGACCATAGTTATCCCAGAACAGCGTCTCTTCCTGAAGGAGCAGGAACCATCCAGCGCTTCTGTCCTCGTGGGTGTAAAGAGGGGAAGCAAGGTTGGCCCCGAACAGGTAAAGGCCATTGTGCATCTGGTGGCCCACAGCGTGCAGGGCCTGCACCCCGAAAACATCACCGTAGTGGATACTTCCGGCAATATGCTATCGGAACTGATCGACTCGGATACCTTCGTCTATGTCGACGATGCTGGCCGAGCTGTTTCATCCATCCAGAGGGAGTTAGAGCGCCGCCAAGAGATGGAGCTGGAACGCAAGGTCAAGCAGATGTTGGAGCAGGTCTTTGGGCCAGGAAAAGCCGTGGTCCGCGTGAGGGTGGAGTTGGATTTCGACAAAAAGCGAGACTCCGTCACAGAATATATCCCTGGAGCCGGCGGGAGAGGCGTAGTCCGAAGCGAGCAGGCTTCGGAGGAAAGCTACATCGGTCCAGGCACACCGCCCGGTGGCGCGCCTGGGACCACTACCAACATCCCAGGTTATGTGGTAACCGCTCAGCAAGTAGGGCCGAGCGAGTACAACAAGAGCGATACTATAAGGAATTATGAGATCACGACCCGCGAACAGGAGCAGGTTTACACGCCTGGCTCTGTTAAGAGGCTTTCCGCCTCGGTGTTGATCGATGGTGAACTTGCGGAGGAATCGTTGGGGGAGTTGCGCTCCACCGTAGCCGCGGCTATAGGTTTCGACGAAGGGCGCGGAGACCAGCTCGTTGTTCAAGCTATGAACTTTTCCACCTCTTGGATGGATGCAATCATGGCACAACTCCAGAGGGAGCGCCGCGAGCGAATGATATTTTTCATCCTCCTGATTGCCGCCATTGCCTTAATCGGGATCGTGGCCTTCTTCTGGTGGAAGCGCAGGGCGGCAAAACCGAAAGCTGCTCCCGAGCGAAGAGAAGGCGCTCCGTCGCTTCGTGAACTCATAGAGAGGCCGGAGCTGATGCAGGTCCGCGGTGAGGCGGCTGTGATAGAGGAGCAATTGAAAGAATACGCCAAACAGAAACCCGAAGAGATCGCCGAGTTGGTTCAGAACTGGCTTCTGGAGGATGTATAATTGTCCTTGGTAGATATTCTGTTAAACAATTGACAGTACCTTCTGTTCAATTAATTAAGGAAGGGGCCTTTGCATTATGGCCAGAAAAGGGAAGGACCTCAAGGGGCGGGAGAAAGCAGCCATTTTCCTCATAGCCTTAGGTCCGGAGTTAGCCGCTCAAGTGTACAAAAATCTCGACGACTCTATGATCGAGATGCTCACCATAGAGATTGCGAGCATCAGAAGGGTGGAGCCTGAGCTCAAGACCGAGGTATTGAAAGAAGCGCAAGAGATACTGATGGCGCGGGAATACATCAGCCAGGGAGGCGTCGAGTATGCCCGGGCTCTCCTCGAGGAAGCCTTGGGTCCCGATAGGGCCCAAGAGGTCCTGAGGAGGGTCACGGCGAGCCTGCAGGTCAGGCCCTTCGATTTTGTGCGCCACAGCGATCCGCAGCAGCTTTTGGGCTTCATACAAGGCGAGCACCCCCAGGTCATCGCCCTCATACTTTCCTACCTCGAACCGGAGCAGGCTGCGCAAGTGTTGAGCGGGCTTTCGCCAAGCGTTCAGGCCGAGGTAGCCCGCCGCATAGCTAAAATGGATCGCATCGCCCCAGATGTCTTGAGGGAAGTGGAGAGAGTTTTAGAGCGCAAACTCTCCACCGTGGCGGGGCAGGATTTCACGCTCGCTGGCGGCGTGGATAGCATCGTCGAAATAATAAACCGCGTCGACCGCGGCACGGAGAAAAACATAATGGAAGGCCTGGAAGAGCGAGATCCCGAGCTGGCCGAGGAGATAAAGAAGCGCCTCTTCGTCTTCGAAGATATACTGTCCTTGGACGACCGCTCCCTGCAGCGGGCTTTGCGAGAGGTGGATATGAAAGATTTGGCCTTGGCGCTCAAAGGAGCCTCCGAGGAATTGCGCCAGAAGTTTTTCAAGAATATGTCTCATCGCGCTGCTGAAATGCTGAGGGAGGACATGGAGTATATGGGGCCGGTGCGCGTGAGAGATGTAGAAGAGGCACAGCAGAAGGTCGTAAACGTGGTCAGGGCGCTCGAGGAGGCCGGAGAGATCATAATATCCCGCGGTGGAGAGGAGGAGCTTATTGTCTGACCATCTCTCCCCTAAGCTGTTGAAAGCCGTAAGGTTGATCCCTCAGGCTGTCAAGGTAACCTCGTTGAATGAGCAACAGGCGGACCTTCGCTCTGCCGAAGGTGTCAGCGAGGAAAAAAAAGAGGAAGAAGAGGCGACCCTAAGGAAAACCGTTGAGCAGCTCAGGCAGGAGAACGCTGCCTTGAGGACGGAGCTCGATGAGGAGAGGAAGAGGCTCGAAGCCGAGCGGCGGAATATGACGCTCAAGATGTCTCAGGAGGCAGAAAAACTGAGGGAGAAGGCGCTCAGAGAGGGATACGAAGAAGGGTATCGCCGAGGGGCCGAGCAAGGCAAGATTGAAGCCATAGAAGCGGTTCGCGAGGAAAATATAAAGAAAATCTCTTCCCTGGTGGGCTTGCTCGAATCGATACACGAGGAGCTGAAAAATTCTCTCGATGTGCTGCTCCTCGCCAACGAGGCGAAGCTCGTGCGCTTATGGGAAAAGATCCTGTCGCGCTTGCTCTTTCAGAGGGCTTCCCTGGACGAAGGGCTGGTGCTGAGGGTCTTGAAGGAAATACTGGCTCGCGCAAGCGACAGGGAGCGCATACTCATTTATCTTAACCCGTCGGATCTGACTTACGCGGAGTCTCACAGCGATGAACTTGCCGAGCTTTTGAGGGGCGTCAAACACCTCGAATTTATACCCGACGACAACGTGGATAAGGGCAGTTGTGTGGTCGAGACCAACTTGGGCGTTTACGATGCCAGGTGGAGAACCCAGCTCGAGCAGATAAGCCAAGAGCTGGACAAGGTGTTGCTGGAGGGTCGAGCCTTCAATGGGTCCTGAGGCTTTGTGGGAGGCGATAGAATCTCGCCTCGATGCGGTCGACTTGATCAATGTCAATGGCAAGGTCGCCAAAGTGGTGGGACTTGTGATGGAATCGCGTGGCCCCGATGTGCAGATCGGTGACCTCTGTGAAGTGCGCTTCCGCGATCGTCGCTCTACCCCCCTTCAAGCCGAGGTCGTGGGTTTCCGCGATGAGCGCGTGTTGCTCATGCCACTGGGGGAGATCGAAAATGTCGGGCCTGGTTGCGATGTCGTGGCCATGGGCAAACCGTTAGGGGTCCGCGTGGGGCCGCATTTGTTGGGCAGAGTGCTCGATGGCTTAGGGCATCCTATAGACGATAAGGGCCCCGTGGTGGCGGCGAATTATTGCCCCCTTTACAATCACCCCCCTCACCCGCTGCGAAGGCAACCTGTTTTGGAACCGCTCCCCGTCGGCGTTAAATCTATAGATGGTCTCTTGAGCATAGGCAAGGGGCAGCGAATAGGGATATTCTCCGGCTCGGGCGTGGGGAAGAGCACGCTATTGGGCATGATGGCCCGTAACGCCGCCGTCGACGTCAACGTTATCGCCCTCGTGGGGGAGCGCGGCAGAGAGGTTCGCGAATTCTTAGAGAGAGATTTGGGCGTAGAGGGATTGAAGCGCTCCGTGGTGGTGGTATCCACGTCGGACCAGCCGCCTTTATTGCGCCTCAAGGGGGCGCTTACGGCTACTGCCATTGCGGAATATTTCAGAGATATGGGTGCCCATGTCTTGCTTTTGATGGACTCAGTCACGCGCGTCGCCTTGGCTCAGCGCGATGTGGGTTTGGCCATCGGGGAGCCGCCAGCTACCAGGGGATACACCCCTTCTGTCTTCGCCTTTCTCCCCAAGCTGCTCGAGAGGGCTGGAGCCGGCGAGAGAGGGAGCATAACCGGCATATACACCGTCCTTGTCGAAGGTGACGATATGAACGAGCCGGTGGCCGATACCGTAAGGAGCATATTGGACGGGCATATAGTGCTTTCCAGGAGCATAGCGGCGAAGAATCACTATCCAGCCGTCGATATATTGCGCAGCGTGAGCCGCGTCATGCCCAACATCGTCTCAGAAGAACACCTCGAGGCTGCAAACCGCGTGCGCGAGGCTTTGGCGATCTACGAAGAGGCCGAAGACCTTATAACGATAGGGGCTTATAAATCTGGGAGCAACCCGAGAGTGGACTGGGCTATTTCCTGCATCGACGAGATCAATAATTTTTTAAGACAGCCCGTGGAGGGGAGCTACTCTTTCGAAGAGGCAGAAAAACTTCTCCTCAAACTGGCCCTTCGAAGCTAACGCTCCGTAGCAAAGATTCCGATCATATGAATGAATGACTTCACCCTGGAGATGATACCCGATTGGAAACGAGGATCCATCGCTTTCGGCGAGTGCGAGATGTGCGCGAGAAGGAAAAGGCCCTCGCCGAGGAAGAGCTCGCAAGACGTCGCCGTCAACTGCAGGAGCTCGCCCATGCTATATCTGATATCGAGGCCGAAAAGGAAAAGGCAGTTGTTGCGTTTGCCGAGCTTTGTGCTGCGTCGTCTTCGCTGGAGGAGGTTTGGCTTCGAAGGCGGGCGATAGAGGAAGCCCAGGGGCGATTGGCCGATATGAAAAAGAACCTCTCCGCGCTTCAAAAGCTGATAGCTGCGTTGGAGGAGCGCTTGATCGAGCGGCACAAGGAGGCTCGCCTGTGGGATAAACTCGTATCTCGCATGGAAGAGGATCAGGTCAGGGAAGAGCTCTCGCAGGAGCAGAAAAGTCTCGACGAAGTCGCCCTTTCGCGCTTCTTGCAGAGCAAAAAGGCGATGGAGGGAAGGCCATGAAGCCGGATCTGTCGAATCTCTGCAGGGTTGTGTCGAGGATACAAGAGATAGAAGCGCGGTTTGCGCCTCAAAGTAAACGGCCCCAAAGTAAACAGCGTGATCGCACATTTTCCGAAGCTTTGAGGAAATCCGAGGAGGACATTGCCCCTCCCAAGAAAGCTGCCCGCCGCGACCATCAAGAAGGTTTCAGCCAGACGCTCGACGGGCTTGCAAAGCGATATGCCGTAGATCCTAACCTTGTGCGCAGCGTCATAGTGGCTGAATCCGGCGGCGACCCTAACGCCGTATCTCCGAAAGGTGCTTTGGGATTGATGCAGCTCATGCCGGCTACGGCGAGCCATTTGGGCGTGGACGATCCCTTTGACCCCATGCAAAACTTGGAGGGGGGCATCAAGTACCTCGCCCAATTGATCGACAGATACGAGGGAGATGTAGAAAAAGCACTGGCTGCCTACAACGCCGGACCCGGCGCCGTGGATAGGCATGGCGGGATCCCTCCGTTTCGTGAAACGCAAGCCTATGTAAAAAAGGTGCTTTCCCTCTGTGCCAAGTCGGAGGTAGATTAGGCGTTGGCCGAAGTCGAAGGGCAAGTGGAACAAGAACCCCGAGAGGCTCCACCGCGACCTCCGAAGAAGAAAAAGGGGAAGAGTCGTTGGCTAAAGTTCTTATTGCTTTTCCTTTTGATTTTGGGCGCGCTTTTCGGCCTTCACGTTTCAGGTGTGGTGGACCTGAGGCCGATAATCTATACGACGGTGCCGCGCATTCCTGTTTTAGGAGAACGCCTTGGAGAGCTGTTGTCGGTGCCGGAGCGCTACGCACTGACCGCTGCCGAGCGGCGCAGGCTCGAGCTCGAAGAGTACGAAAAGAGCGTGATGAATAAGCTCAGAGAGCTCGAAGCCCAAAAAGCTGCCATCGAGGCCGCCTCTCAAGATCTCGCGGTTAGAGAAGCGAGGTTGAAAGAGAGAGAACTGGCGCTTCAAGAAGCGGCACGGCGTGCCTCTGGACCTCAAGAAAGCGCAGCCTTAAATTATGACGGCTCTTTCGACGAGCTCGTTCAGATATTTCAGGAGATCAACCCGCGAAGGGGCTCCGAGATCTTGACGCAGCTTCCTAAAGAGCTGGCGGTAAGAATTCTCAAAGCATTGCCGCAGGATCAAGCGGCGTCACTCCTTGGGCGCATGGATGCTACCAAGGCGGCCGAGCTGACGGAGCAGCTGGTGAAGGAAGGCCCATGAGACGATGGGGAGGTAAAGATGTTAAACTTTATCGGTTTGCTCAGTTTGCCCGACGGGATATCTTTCAATGGCGGAGCGAAAAGACAACTCGGCGGAGAGGGTCAGGATGGGGCCTCTTTCTTAGCTTTCCTTCAGTGCGCGTTGGGCCTTGATGAGACAAGCACGTTCCAAGCACAATCCTTTGCAGCCCCAAGCGCAAATTTGCCCCCAGTTTTTTCCTCACACGGAGTGGAAGCGAAGGTAGACGATACCGAATCGACAGAAGGGACCAGCGAAGCGCCCTCTCCTGAAACGTTGCTCGAGGAAGGCATTGCAGAAACTGGTATAAATCCTCTGTTATCTCTTCAGGTCGAGGAGGCGGCGTCTTTCCTTGCCCCGCGTCCTCTTGCCGATGACGGCGCGGTCATTTCAGAAAAGCGTTGCGATGGCGCACTGGTTGAGAAAGCTCAAAAACCTTCCCCGCTCCTTTTTGAAGATGCAGCGGCAAATTTCGACGATACAGAAGGCATCCCCCTTGCGGGCGAATTCTCTAAGGGCTTGGAAAAGAACGGATTTGCCGAGACTGATGAAGTTGAAACTGATAAAAACGATAAGGGCATGATTGTCCCCGGCGATGAAGAGCCAAAAGACAAAGCCGGCCCTTCCGACGATTCTACAGATGGCCGTGTGGCAACGCGCATTGAAATTGCATCTGCGGCAGAGGCTGCTCTTGAAAAAGAGGAATTGGCTCAGGGGGGCTCTCCTCAAAGGGGCGAAAGTTTTGCATCAGACGAAGAATCGGCCGAATCGACCATTCGTCACGAGCCCTTCGAAAAGAAGTTCAGCGAGACGAAGGCAGACTTTCCCTTGAAGGCCTTTCAAGAGACCTTCAAGGCTCACAAAAACGCGCCTGCCGAAGGATCTGGAGGGAGGACAAACAACAACCACCCCGATCTTACGAACGCAAATAGGAGCTTTACCGAAACGTTCCCTCATCTCGCAGGCCGTAGCCATTTGCCTCTCGGCGAAACGACCGATTTGGGTCGGAGCGGGCCCCTTTTGCCGTTTTCAGTGGATCTGGAGGGAGAGGGAATCGAAGCGGCGGGAGACGGGTTGGGTCACGCGATTCGTTTCATACATCAAGGCAACATCGATAGGGCCTATGTGGTGGTAGAGCCTCCGGAGTGGGGGAGGGTTCAGATAGATCTTGGACTGTCTAAAGACGGTATCGAGGCGTTTATCAGGGTCGAAAACGAGGAACTCGCCGCATCGCTTCGGGGGCAGATAGAAGGCCTGAAGACCGCGCTCGAGTCCAGCGGTATAAACCTCGCCCACGTTGCGGTCGAAGCTAAAGGGGGAGATATGGGCAGAGGATCCGGCGATCAGCCGGAAGAGAGGCGCCGGAAGAAGGCATCGGATCCGCATATCGGAGAAGAAGGCGTAGAAGGTGCCGTATTTCAGCTGGACTTAGATAGAGGATTGTTGTGCTGGATCGCTTGAAGAGTGGAGGTGAAGGCTTATGACTGTAACCGGGGTTGGCACGACTACCGAGACGTATAGCACTGCGCAGACGAGAGAGATCAAGACCGAGCTCGACAAAGACTCCTTCTTGCGCATCCTGGTGGTCCAGTTGACGAACCAGGACCCTCTGGAACCTCTGAAGGATACGGAGTTTATCGCTCAAATGGCGCAGTTCAGCGAGCTCGAGCAGATGATGAACATCTCAAAACAATTGGATAACCTTACGATGCTCTCTCTCCTTTCCTCCGGCGGGTTGGTGGGCCGAACGGTGAGTTTTTTCGACGAGGCCGGAGAGGAAGTATCGAGCCGCGTGCTATCCGTGCGCTTCGGCGACGGCGACGTGACGTTAGAGCTCGCTTCGGGGAAAGGGATTCCGCTCGGAGCCATCCTTTCGATCTCTTAAAGGGCGTACAAGTCGAGAAATATTATTGAAACGAGGGAGGGGTTATTATGCTGCGTTCGCTTCAGTCGGGCGTAAGCGGCGTTAAGGGTCACCAGACGATGCTCGACGTCGTGGGAAATAATATCAGCAACGTGAACTCCGTCGGCTTTAAAAAGTCGCGCGTCACGTTTCAGGATCTGCTCTATCAAAATATGCGCGGAGCTACGGCTCCCGTGGACAACATGGGTGGTACCAACCCCATGCAGATAGGGCTCGGCGTAAATGTCGCCGCCATTGAGACGATTCAAACCCAAGGTCCACCTCAATATACGGGAAATCGCACAGACCTCGCGATCCAAGGCGACGGCTATTTCATCGTGGGAAGCGGCGAGGGGGCGTTTTATACGAGGGCGGGCAACTTCGTCCTGGACGGCAATGGCAATATGGTTCAGTCCGGCACCGGGCTTCGGCTCATGGGGTATAAGGTGGAAGTGGACCCCAACGACCCGACGCGGTATATAGTGGGGACAGACCTTCAGGGCATAAACATACCCGTGGGGCAGAAGCTCGAAGCCATGGCCACCACGCTGGTGGGATTTCGCTGCAACCTCGACAGCCGTGTGGGTTCCTATCTACCCTTCGGCTTTGAGGGGGAAAACATCACTTTCAATCCCGTCATAAACGGCCAAGAGGTGCAGATAGGGTTTTCCGAAGGGGACGACGCTACTGGTTTTATAAACGTCACGTTTGAGGGCTCGCCCCTCCTTTCGATAGATTTAATCGGAGTCGATAGCGACGGGCCCGTGTTTGCCGATGCCTCAGGTACCATTGCCATCGGTGGAGATAGTTATACCGTTACCTTCACGGGATCTGACAACCTCTTGACGATAACCGATGGCGGAAACGTGGTGTGGCAGGCCGACTTGAGCAATTACTTCAACTTCGCGACCTTTGCAGCTGAAGATTCTGGTGGGAATTCCTTCAATTTCGTCGCGGAATTCGACCCTCCGGGCGAGGAACTTCACTTGTGGGGTTATGATGGGACTACTTTAGTGCACTATTATTATGATGTCACGATGGATGAAGAAGGTAGGTTCAAAAGCATAGTTCTGGATGCTAACACCACCGACCCAAGCCCTGATCCAAGGACCGACGGCTTCACTTTTTCTCCTGTAGTTTCAAGCGGCGGTTACGCCATTACCTTTGAAGACTCCTCTCAGCCCGCGGGCAAGCAAGTCCTTCTGACCCTTTCGCAGCAGCTCGACAGCACTCATTCCGCCAAGCTCGATATATACGACTCTCTCGGCAATCCGCACACCCTCGAGGTCAAGTGGAGCAAGATAGGGCCGAATCAGTGGTCGTGGATGGCTTATTTCCCCGATGAACCGAGTTTGAGCGGTTCTTCCGGCGTGATCGGCTTCGGTCCCGATGGCAAGGTTTCAGGCGGTGGGACGGTTTCTATGGATGTGGATTTCGGCGCCTATGGCGCCGATGTGTCCACCATTACATTGGACTTTTCCGGCGAGTCATTAGGGAAAGATCTCGTTGACGGCGTGACCCAGTATGGTTCCGGATTTACCACCAAGGCATACTACCAAGACGGCTATCCCATGGGTGTGCTTCAGGATTTTTCCGTCGGGCAAGACGGTACGATCGTCGGCTCATATAGCAACGGTAGAAATAAAACGCTTTATAGCCTTCCTGTGGCACTCTTTGCCAACCCTCAAGGGCTTGTCAAGGAGGGAGAGACGTTGTTTTCGGTGAGCCCCAACTCGGGCCTTCCGGAGATCGTAACCCCTCAGGAGGGCGGTGCAGGCAGCATCCTCGGCGGCACGCTCGAAATGGCGAATGTCGACCTCACCGAAGAGTTCGTGAATTTGATCATGGCACAACGCGGCTTCCAGGCGAACGCCCGCGTGATCACGACGAGCGACCAGGTGTTGGAGGAACTGATGAACATAAAGCGGTAAGAAGGGGAGTAAATGATCGAGTTGACCCGCCTTAACGGCGAGGTGTTCGTCCTGAATGCCGAACTCATAGAAACGATAGCGGCGAGTCCCGACACGGTGGTCACGCTCGTCAACGGCCATCGTTATGTGGTGAAAGAGTCCGTCGATGCCGTGACGGAAAAGGTCATACAGTATAAGAGAAGGACGAAGGCCTTTTAGTCGGATCGAATCTAACTCGGTCTATTTTAAGGTGGTGATGCGCGCTTGGACCTGGCCACAGTCTTGGGGCTGATCCTCGCAATCGTTTTGGTCGTGGGCGGCATATTAACGGGCGGAGAGCCTGGAGCGTTTGTCAATATACCATCCTTGCTCATTACCGTGGGCGGCACTTTAGGTGCCGTGATTATGTCGAACCCCATGGAACGCATCCGCGATCTCGGAAAGATCCTTCACAAGGCCTTCTTCGCGGAAAGTCCGGACTTGGTGGGGTTGGTGCAGACGTTGGTGAGCTTCGCCGAGAAGGCGCGGAGGGAGGGGTTGTTGGCCCTTGAGGAAGATGCCATGCAACTCGAAGACGGTTTTTTGCGCAAGTCTATCCAACTTGTGGTGGACGGCACCGACCCCGAGCTCGTCAAGGCCATCCTCGATGCGGAAATAGGGATTTTGGAGGAGCGCCATGTGGGGAACAAACAGATGTTCGACACGATGGCGGAGCTCGCTCCTGCCTTTGGCATGTTGGGCACGCTTATAGGCCTTATTCAGATGCTGAAAAACCTGAATGACCCTGATGCCTTAGGTCCAGGTATGGCAGTGGCGCTCATCACGACATTTTATGGTTCTTTTTTGGCGAATGTATTCGGCATCCCCATCTCCAGGAAGCTCTCCGTTCGCACCTCTCAAGAGGTGCTCTCCAGGGAGCTGATGGTAGAAGGAGTCTTAGCCATCCAGGCTGGAGAGAACCCGCGCATCGTCGAAGAGAAGCTCAAAATATTCCTGCCGCCTAAGTTAAGAAATGAGCTGGAGGTTGAAAGGCAAGAATCTAAAGGAAAGGCAGGATAGCGATGGCGAGAAAGCGGAGGAAAATCGATGAGGAAGTTAAAGGTAACTGGCTTACCACTTATGGAGACATGGTCACATTGCTCCTCACTTTCTTCGTCTTTCTCTTTTCATTTTCTTCTATTGATGTACAGAAGTTTCAGAAAATGATTTACTCTTTTCAGGGGGCTATTGGAGTCTTGCCGGGCGGAAAGAGCATGCAGGAGGCGGAGAACGTATTCGCCGGCTTTCGAGGACTCAGCGCCGGACAGAGTGCCCAAGAGACGCACGATATCCTGGCCACCTTGCAAAAGCTCGACATATTCCTTCGCGAGGAAGGTTTAAGGCAGGATGTATCTGCGCGAGTCGACGAGAGGGGCGTGGTTATCTCTTTTACGGAACAACTCCTCTTCGAACCGGGAAGCGCAGAGCTGCAGCCCGGAGCCAAAAGGCTCCTGTCCAAAGTGGGAGAGGTATTGAAAGAATTGCCCAACCAGCTCTCTGTGGAGGGGCATACGGATAACGTGCCCTTGAGAGGCGGGCCTTATAAAGACAACTGGGGACTTTCCTCGGTGCGAGCGGCCGTTGTCGCCTCTTTCTTCAGCGAGGTCGTGGGCATCGACCCGCGCAGGCTGCAGGCTGTCGGATACGGTTCCTTTAGGCCTCTCGTGCCCAACGACACCGATGACCATAGGCGACTCAATCGCAGGGTGGACGTGGTTGTACTTTCCCGCTATTCTAAAGATTGATATAATCATGGGGGTAGATATATGTTGAAGAAGATTATCCTGTTCGCCCTCGTTGGCATCGTGATTCTGCTCGTAGGAGCAGGCGCAGGGATATTTTTAGGAGGAAAAATTCTTAAACAGCCTAAATATGTGACGTCGCCAGAAAGACAGGTGGAGATGCCCGGGCCCATGGTCAATATGGGAGACTTCACCGTGAATCTCGCCGATAGAGAGCCGAAGATCGTGCGCTTCAAACTCGTCCTCGAATTGAACTCGCCCAAAGCGCTAAATCTCTTTTCCGAGAGCGGTTGGCAGAGTAGAGTCAAAAACGAGGTAATATTAGCTATGAAAGATCGCTTTTACGATGATCTTAGAACGGCCGAGGGGATATTGGAAGCGAGCCAGGACCTTACGAGGAGAATCAATGCGATGATGCCGCTGGTGGACGGACGTGCCCCAGTAAAGCGCGTCTTGTTTGAGGAATTTATGCTTCAATAAAGGAGTGGGAGCTTATGGTGCCCGAAGTCCTCTCTCAGGCTGAAATAGATGCCCTTTTACAAGCTCTCTCCAGCGGTCATGTCGATATCGAGGCCATTAAAAAGAGCGAAGAAGAGAAGAAGTTTAAGGTCTACGATTTTCGACGGCCGGACAAATTCAGCAAAGATCAGCTCCGGGCGATCCAAATGGTCCACGAGTCCTTCGCCCGCCAGGTCACCACGGCCATTTCCACGATGGCGCGCTCTTTGGTCTCAGCCGAGGTGGCTTCGGTGGATCAGATATCCTACGACGAATTTGTGCGCTCGCTCGTCCAACCGACTGTGATAGCGGTGCTCGATATGTATCCCTTGAGCGGCAGTGCCATGCTGGAGATCGCCCCGAGTTTGATATTCGCTATCATCGACCGCAGTCTTGGCGGCAAAGGGGAGTCGCTCTCTAAGCCGAGGAGTCTCACCGACATAGAGCGCATGGTGGCCGAGAGGGTATTCATGCGTATCCTCGAGCTCTTGGAGGAGAGCTGGAGCACTGTAGTAGATCTGAAGTTTCGCTTCGTGAACCTCGAGAGCAATCCCTTTTTCGTACAGATTTGTCCGGGTTCCGATATGGTACTGGTGGTTACGCTCAAGGTCCAGCTCGGAAACATCGAGGGGCTTATGAACTTCTGCGTTCCCTATTTTGTGATGGAGCCGGTCGTGGATCGCTTAAGCTCTCAGCGATGGTTCGCTTCGACTGGACGGAAAGGGACCGAGAACGCCAAGGCAAAACTGGCCGAAAGGCTCAAGGATATCAAAGTGCCGGTCGTCGTCGAGCTCGGGCATGCCGAGATCGAGCTGAAAGAGCTGCTCGGCCTTCGTCCTGGCGATGTCATCCGTTTGGAGGAGTCCTACACCGATCCCGTGGCCATACGCATCGGCAGCAACGTGAAGTTTTATGCCGCACCTGGCACATCGAAAGGGCGGTATGCCGTACGGATAACTGACGTCGTTCAAAAGCTGGGCGCAGAGGAGGAGGATATGGTATGGTTAATGACCTCTTGAGCCAGGAGGAGATAGACGCCCTGCTAAAAGGGTCATCCGGCGAGAAGAAGACGGATTCTGCGGGGCAGGATGCGGGCCTCCTCTCTGAGGTCGCCTCAATCTTTTCTGCGGCCGGCGAGAGGGTTATAGGTATGCTTTCCGGCAAAACGGTTGCAGTGAAGCTAACGGAAGAGGCCGTTTTGTCTCAAGATGATTTCTTGAGCCGATTAGGCGATCCGGCTCCCCTTCTCTATTCCATGATGTGGGAAGGATTGGAAGTCCCCGCTGCATTGGTCTTGAACGGGCGCGGAGCGCTCGTGCTCGCCGATCTCATGATGGGAGGGGACGGCAAGAACCTTCCGCCCGAGATGAACGATCTCTACCTGAGCGCTGCTCAAGAAGGGTTGAGTCAATTTGTGGGGACTGCCCTTGCCGATTTGAGCAGACTTCTATCGGGCAAAAAAGTGGTGCCCCGCGGTGTCTCCGCGACGCTACCGCGCGAAGAATGGCGCCCATTTGGAGAGATGGATCGGGAGGAAAAAATCTGGGCAGTACAGTACGGCATAGAAATCAATGATGTCGGCGCTTTTGACATCTGGTTCCTCATCCCCCTCGATGCCTCTAACAAGTTGGTTGAAGAGTTAAATAAGGCAGTTCAGAGCGTTGCCCAAGAGGAGGTCTCTAAACCCGAACCCCATGAGCTGCGACCGAGCGAGGCTCAAACCGAACCTGCCCCTCCCCCTCGTGCGAGAGGAAGTGCGGTCGTGGGGGCCGGTGCTGCTCCAGCGCCGGTAGAAGCGCGACCGGCCGCATTTCTACCTTTAAGACCAGAGGAAGAGCCAGAACTGAGGGGCATTGGCAATCTTGATCTGATAGTGGATGTCCCGCTTCGCATAACCGTGGAACTCGGACGCACCAGGAAGACGATAGGCGAGATTCTGAACATGGGGCCCGGCTCCGTGATAGAATTAGAGAAGATGGCAGGCGAGCCGGTCGATATCTTGGCCAACGGCAAACTCATCGCGCGTGGCGAAGTCGTCATCATCGATGAGAGCTTCGCTGTCAGGGTAACTGAGATCGCGAACAAGGCCGATCGCATTCGTTCTATCAGCGGCTGAAGATATATTTGGGGAAGGGGCTGAATTGAGTGACAAAGGTCCTGGTGGTGGATGATGCTGCTTTTATGCGCATGATGTTGAAGGACATACTCTTAAAGGGAGGTTTTGAGATAGCTGGCGAGGCGACGAATGGTGCGGAGGCTGTAAGGCTTTATCAAGAGCTCAAGCCGGACTTAGTGACCATGGATATTACCATGCCCGAGGTCGATGGCATAGCTGCGGTGAAGGAGATCAAAAAGATTGACCCGAACGCCAAGGTTGTCATGGTCAGCGCTATGGGGCAACAGGCGATGGTCATCGAAGCCATCCAAGCCGGGGCTTCCGACTTCATAGTAAAACCCTTTCAGCCCGATCGCGTCTTGGAGGCCTTGAAAAAGACCTTGTCTTAGCTTGAGCTGCTAACGGATGTGCGCTTTGATGTATTCGGCGAGGTCGCTCAGGAGACGCCTATTACCTTCGGTTGCGGCCTCGTTCTTTTGCCCTTTTCCGGCTTGGGCGGCCTCCGAGGCGCCTACTACCATTGAGGGTTACCTTTTTCGGATGTTCCTCGCCTTGATCGGCATCGGCGCATGTGCGTGGTTGGCTCTGCGCTTCGCTCAGAAGAGAGGACTCTCTCGACCTAAAAGAGAAGATTTGTGCCTTTTGGCCACGTTGCCGCTGGGACACGAGGTCGTGTATCTGATTCGCTGCGGCCCCGATGTTGTAGCCTTCGCCTCCGGCAAAAACGGCACTCTCTTCCTCGGGAGGTGGAGCCTCAGGGATTGGGAGGATAAGAGCGGCGATGTCTCCTGAATTCACAAAGTGGCTCAATCATGCGGTTAGAAGCGCTATAGCCCTTTCCTTTATGGTGATCCTGGTTGGAGCTGCCTATGCTCAACCCGAGCCCCCTGCCATTCCTGTTCCGAGCTTGGAATTCGGCATAAAGGCTGCCCAATCGCCCCAGGATGTGGCGCTAACCCTACAGATCCTGGCGCTCCTCACTGTTTTGAGCCTCGCACCTGCCATTGTATTGATGCTCACGAGTTTCACCCGCATATTGGTGGTCTTGAGCTTTGTGCGAAGCGCCATAGGCGTCCAACAGATGCCGTCGAACCAGATTCTGGTCACGCTGGCGCTCTTTTTGACCTTCTTCACCATGGCTCCCGTATGGCAGGAGGTTTACGATGAGGCGCTCGATCCATATCTGCGCGGCGAGATTTCGGCTCCCGAGGCGCTGAACGGTGCGATCAAACCCGTGCGCGCTTTCATGCTCAAAGAGACGAGGGAAGGAGAATTGTCGCTGATGGTGTCCCTTGCCGATCTCCCCAGGCCCCAAACGCCGGACGATCTCCCGACGCGCGTATTGATCCCGGCCTTCATGTTGAGCGAGCTCAAGATAGCCTTTCAGATGGGTGTGGTAATATTTATTCCCTTCATCGTAGTGGACATGATAGTGGCGAGCGTTTTGATGAGCATGGGCATGATAATGCTCCCTCCCATGCTCGTATCATTGCCGTTTAAAGTGCTTCTATTTGTGATGGCAGATGGCTGGGACCTGGTAGTCTCGAGCCTGGTGAGCAGTTTTAGATAAGGGGGTGACTTGTCCATGACCACGATGGACGCATTTCGACATGCCGTTTGGATTACTCTGTTGACCTCTGCGCCCGTCCTCCTGACGGCCATGGCTGTGGGCTTGATAATAGGCATACTGCAGACGGCCACTTCGATCCAGGAGCAAACCCTTATCTTTATCCCCAAGATCTTGGCGGTCTTTTTGGCTCTCTTATTCTTCGGGCCATGGATGTTTGGCCATATCGGTCAGATGGCGCGGGACATATTGGGACATCTCGATAGTTTCGTACCATGAGCGGAGACTGGCTTTTCCCGCTGACGTTGATCTTCATGCTGGGGCTTCGCTTTCTCGGGCTTCTCATGGTTTCTCCTGCGCTGACAGTGCCATCGATGCCCATAGCTGCGCGCTTTTGGCTGGCGCTCCTGCTGGCCCTTGCTGCTTTGCCCATGGTTTTAAGCCAAGCCTTTCCGCCCAATTTGACCGCGCCGTTGGCCTTGATCCTGGCGTGCACGCGGGAGTTCTTCATAGGGGCGACCTTGGGATTTTTGTCGGCCTTGCCTTTGTACGCGATGGAGATGGCGGGTTGGCTGATCGGCGTCTCTATGGGTTTTGGCATGGTCAACGTCTTAGATCCGCTGTCCCAGGTGCAGACATCGGTGATAGGGCAGCTCAAGTTCCTCCTCGGGCTTTGGTTTTTCCTGCACTGGAACGGCCACATACTCCTCTTTCAGGGGTTGATGGAAAGCTTCCGTCTATTTCCTTTGGCCCAGGTTGAGTGGAGCTTCGCGGAAGACCCGCAGGTCGCCATCTGGCTAAGAGAGGCATTTTACCTGGCCGTGAAGATCACCCTCCCGTTCTATGGAGCTCTCCTCTTGGCCGATATAGGCCTTGGCTTCATAGCCAGGACTGTCCCTCAGCTGAACGTGTTCATATTGGGATTGCCCCTGAAGGTGCTGTTGGGTTTTTTGATGCTTATGATGGTTTTGCCCGTCGCAGTGGATCTGATCCATGGGAAAATAGAGGATGCTTTGGAACTGGCCATGAAGGGGGCTGCGCTGTGGCGTTGACAAGATCCTTCGACCTGCAGCTTTTTGCCCAAGAGCGCACAGAACCCGCCACACCTCGCAAGCGCCGCAGAGAGCGCGAAGAGGGGCGCGTCGCGCGAAGTCAGGACTTATCCGCTGCAGTATCCATCATGGCCGGATTGGTGGCCATTTATTTTATCTCCTCCTACCTATTTAATGGACTGAGGGAATATCTGAGCTGGGATATCTCTTACATCGAGCGAGATCTCGCTGGTGAACTCTGGATAAAAGAACTGGTCCTGGTAGCGGCAAAGAGATACCTCCTTTTATGGTTGCCTTTGGGGTTGCTTTGCGCCGTTTTCGCCCTTGCAGTGACGCTCTTTCAGGTGAAGTTTGTCGTTACGGTTAAGCCGCTGATCCCCAAACTCGACCGCCTCAATCCCGTTCAGGGCTTCAAACGCGTCTTTTCCCTGCGTTCCTTGGTGGAGCTTTTAAAAGGTATCCTCAAGGCGTCGCTGTTGGCGTTCGTGCTCTTTTGGACCATAAAGGGAGAACTGGAGCTTTTCTTGTCCATGGTGCGTTTTCCGCATCTCGCAGGAGTAAGCCTTTTACTGCGCACTCTGTGGAGCGCGAGCCTCAAGATGGCGCTCCTCCTTTTGGCCTTGTCGGTATTTGACTACGCCTATCAGAGATGGGAGTTCGAGCGCTCTATCAGGATGAGCAGGCAGGAGCTCAAGGAGGAGTTTAAAGATATCGAGGGAGATCCGTTGGTGCGCCGCAGGATTCGCCAGAGGCAGAGGGAGCTCGCCAGGCGCAGGATGATGGCCGAGGTGCCTAAGGCCGACGTGGTCATAACCAACCCTACCACATTGGCCGTTGCTTTGCGCTATGATAGAAGCATTATGGAGGCTCCCGTGCTCGTCGCAAAAGGGAAGGGGATCTTGGCACAGCGGATCAGGGAAGTGGCCCAAAGCCACGATGTGCCTATCGTGGAAAATCGCATGCTCGCCAGGGCTCTTTACGAGGTGGAGTTAGGTTCGGAGATCCCTGAGAAATTGTATAAAGCTGTGGCCGAAGTTTTGGCATTCGTATATCGCACTAATAAGAGGAGAGGTCCATTCGTCAATGTTGGAGGCCGAACGTAATGGCTGATATCCGCGAAAGTTCTCTGATGAGAAAAGCGACGCGCTTCGCCGACGTTGGGATGGCTTTTTTGATCATCCTGATAGTGGGGATGATGATCATCCCCATGCCGACGTTTTTGCTCGACATACTGCTCGCCATGAACATAACCTTCGGAGTCGTCGTGCTCCTCGCGACATTTTATGTCCTTAAGCCCCTCGAGATACCCGCCTTTCCGACCATATTGCTGATAGCCACCCTTTATCGCCTCGCCTTGAACGTTTCGACGACGCGCCTGATATTGCTTCAGGCTTATGCCGGTGAGGTCATAGCCGCCTTCGGCGACTTTGTGGTAGGAGGCAACTACGTCGTCGGAGGCGTAGTCTTCTTGATCCTCGTCATCATCCAATTCGTCGTCATTACGCGCGGCGCGGAGAGGGTGGCCGAAGTGGCAGCGCGCTTTACGCTGGATGCGATGCCGGGCAAGCAGATGGCCATAGACGCCGATTTGAACGCCGGGCTGATAGACGAAAAGGAGGCCAGGAAGCGAAGAAGCGAGATACAGAGGGAGGCCGATTTCTACGGATCTATGGATGGAGCCTCCAAATTCGTGAGGGGAGATGCTATAGCCGGCCTCATCATCACCGTAGTTAACCTCTTAGGAGGTTTGACCATAGGTGTCTTTCAGCGGGGGTTCACCTTCCAGGAAGCACTCCAGACTTACAGCTTGTTGACGGTGGGTGACGGCCTCGTCGCCCAGATTCCGGCGTTGTTACTATCTACCGCGACTGGCATCATAGTCACCAGAGCTGCGGGGGAATCGAACTTAGGACGCGATATCGTAACGTCGCTTTCCTCGAACTGTCGCCCTCTTTTTATAGGCGCCGGGCTGCTCTTCGCCTTGGCCGTCGTCCCCGGCCTCCCCACAGTGCCCTTCCTCCTCCTCGGCACGATACTGGCGCTCGCAGGTTTCGTGGTCTACAGGGAGGGCAAAGCGCCGCAGGGCGAACCCGCCAGCGAGGTGCCTCCGCCAGCCGCCAAGGCGCCTGCCGGTGCTCCCGAAAGCGTGCTGCCCCTTGTTGCCGTAGATCCGATGGAGGTGGAAATAGGCTACGCCCTGATCCCGCTCGTCGACCCCTCTCAGGGAGGGGACATGCTCGATCGTATAGCCACGATTAGGCGCCAAATGGCTATGGAGAGGGGGCTGGTCGTGCCTCCGATACGCATTAGGGACAATATACAGCTCAAGCCTACCGAATACCTGATCCGCATCAAGGGGGCGCAGGTGGCTCGCGCGGAAATCATGCCCGATCATTATTTGGCAATGAACACGAGCGGGACGGAGGAGCCGCTGGTGGGCATTCCCACCAAAGAGCCCGCCTTCGGCCTGGAAGGTTACTGGATCGCCCCCGAACTGCGCGAGCAGGCCGAATCGCTGGGTTACACCGTCGTAGATGCCCCTTCCGTGCTCGCGACGCACATCTCTGAGATCGTCAAGAAATACGGTGCCGAGCTGTTGACTCGCCAAGAAACCCAGAAGCTCGTAGACCTCGTCAAAGAGAGCAATCCCGCCGTTACGGAGGAGCTCATGAATGCGCTATCTCTCGGAGACGTGCAGAAGGTGCTACAGAACCTCCTGAGAGAATCGGTGCCGATCAGGGATCTGGTGACGATATTCGAGACGCTCGCAGACGTAGGGCGTATCTCTCGGAATCCTGACTTCCTGACCGAGCGCGTCAGGGAGGCCTTATTCAGGCACATTACGATCTCCCTTCAGGATCCTCAAGGCACCGTCACCGTCCTCACCCTTTCTCCGAGGTGGGAGCAGCGCGTAAAAGAGTCGATGCAGGGTGACCTCGCATCGGGATGGAGGTTGAACATGTCCGTCGACGAAATTCAAAAGCTCATCAAGGCCGTGGGCGACAAGATGGAAAAGGCAGCTGCCGCCGGTCATGCGCCGGCCCTACTGGTCCATCCTGATGTGAGACTTGTGGTGCGCCGCCTGTTGGAGGGAAGTTTGCCTCAAATTCCTGTTATCTCCTATAATGAAATTACACCGGGCACCGAATTGCGCTCCTTGGGGATGGTGGAATAGCTCATGCGGCTTACGAAGCAAATAATGTTTGAAGCGCAGAGCGATGCGGAAGCCCTTGAGATCGCTCGTCAAAAGCTTGGGCGAGATGCCGTTATCCTGTCATCCCAAGTCGTCAAAAAGGGCGGCTTCCTTGGGCTATTCCGGAAGAGAAGCCTTTTGGTGACGGCCGGGATTTTGGAGGAAGACGAACCTCAAAGGGTTCAAACCAAGCAGGAGCGCCTCATCGCCTTTCAGCAGCTGTTGGAGGCCCAAAAAAGGTCTTCTGCCGATAAGCTTGAGCTGTCGGAAAAGGCGAGATCCGGAGAAATACCCGCCTTGCTCGAAGGGATAAAAGAGATACGTTCCATCTTGACGAGGATAGAGAACCAGAAGGTTCAAAGGAGTTCGGACGAGCCCCCCCAGGAAAAATCTCCATTCTATCAGCAACTTCTCAGTGCCGGAGTAGAATCTCACTTGGCGCAGAAACTGTTGAAGGATTACGAAGCCTCAGGGGCTCAAGATGCGATTCAGTGGCTTTCGGGCTATATCCGTGTGATCGGTGGCGATTTCGCATCCGCTTTGGGGGGGCGAAGGGTGATGTTCATTGGTCCCACTGGAGTAGGAAAGACCACCACGATAGCGAAGCTCGCCGCTATCCACTCCCTATGGGAGAGAAGAAAAGTGCTGCTTTTAACGGCCGATACCTACCGTATCGCTGCGGTGGAGCAGCTGCGCACCTATGCGAGGATCCTCGGGATTCCGATAGAAGTGATTTTCGAGCCGAAAGATTACGACGATGTGCTCGCCCGTCACGGGGATGTGGAGGTGGTTTTCCTCGATGTGGCCGGCAGATCACAGCGGGATGATCGCCACTTGGAAGAATACGAACGGGCTCACGATGCCTTTAAGCCGGACGCCGTCCACCTGGTGCTTCAAGCCAATGTAGCCTATCCTGTCATTGTGGATGTCGTGCGGAGGATGAGCAAAATACCTATATCTTGCGCTATCTTCACCAAGCTGGACGAGGCTATGACCTACGGTGTGTTGCTCAACTTCTGCCTCGAGTTCGGCACGCCTATCTCTTTTTTGACGACAGGGCAGAACGTGCCGAGCGATATCGAGGTGGCGGAACCATCTCGCATCGCTAAATTGGTCATGGGAGTGGAGCGCTTTGGTTCGGTTTGACGCGAAACTCGCAGACCAGGCATACGAATTGAGGGAGTTAGTGGCAGCCGAGACAGGTCAAATCTCCGCCGAAAGCGGTCGCTTGCGGTCGCTTGCAGTAACGAGCGGCAAAGGCGGTGTCGGCAAAAGCAGCATATCCGCGAATTTAGCCTTAGCCTTGGGGCGTTTGGGCAAGAGGGTAGCACTGCTCGATGCAGATTTAGGATTGGCCAACTTGGACCTGTTGTTGGGCGTCACCTCCAGGTATAACCTCGCTCACGTAATCCGAGGCGAGAGGCGGCTGGAAGAGGTATTTGTAGAAGTCGACGAGGGCGTATTGATCGTACCGGGCGGCGTCGGCATGGCGGACATCGCCGACCTCGATCCCCGCAGGCAACTTGCGCTCATAGAAAGCCTATCGGTCTTGGACTCCATGGCCGATGTGTTGATAGTTGACACTGGAGCCGGCTTGCATCGTACTGTCGTCTCCTTTTGCTTGGCTACCGACTCCGTGCTTTTGCTCACGACGCCAGAGCCTGCCGCTGTCCGTGATTGCTACGGAATGCTTAAAGTATTAGCCTTTTCCGGCGGGACCGGCATCGATGTCAACCTTGTCGTTAACATGGCCTCTTCCGATGAAGAGGCGGCCTCCGTCGCGAGCAGGGTTCAAATGGCCGCCGCCCAGTTTTTAGGAATCTCCGTACCGTATGCGGGCTATGTGCTCAGGGACGAGGCGGTGAGGCGAGCTGCCGAGACGAGTCGGCCCTTTTTAATTTATCAGCCTGGTTGTGCGGCGTCTCAGTGTGTAAGGTGGATCGCCTCCAGGCTCGCCAAAGCTGGACCTTCTGGCGAGCTTCCTCCCAAGGCGGTCGTGGGGCGCGGGGTGAAGGGCTTTCTCTTCAGGTTGGCCAAGCGGCTGACCCGGAGCAGGTGAAATGGCGATCGACGCGACATCGCAGTTGAAGGTGGGAGCGCGAGCCGATATCCATATCGATGCGGGGCTCTATAAGGGGCATTATCCCTCGCGACTCGAAGATATCCAGGGCGAGCTTTTGGCGCTATCTCACCCTTTCTTACGCGGCGCGCTTCTACCCATATATAAAGACATGCAGTTTGAGGTGATTTTCGAGGACGAGCGCTCGCCCGTGGCGGTGCGGGCGAGCGCTGTGCGGAGTGATCTCGCGTCTACCGTCCCTCTACTCTGGGTTCGCCCTATAGGGGAGCTTATTCGCATCCAGAGGAGGCGCTTCCTTCGCGTTCCATGTCTCCTCAGGGGCGCATTTTTTCCCCTGGACGTCGAAGCGCGGTCGCCCATGCGGGGAGATTGGCGGGAGTGCGAAGTCCTCGACATCAGCTTGGGAGGGGCCAGGCTACGATCGCCTCGCGTGGGAGAGTTGAGAACGGAGGATAGAGTGCTTCTCTCTTTGGCTATCGAGGGCAATTCCTTTATGTTTGTGGCCAAAATCGTGAGGCTTCAGGAGAGTCCAGATAGGCTTAAAGAGATTGCCATCGACTTTGAATCGCTCTTTCCCTTGGCGGAAACGGCGTTGATCAGGTTCATAAGAAAGCGGGAGTTGTCCCGATGAAAAAGATCCGCGTTTTGGTTGTTGACGATTCCGCGTTCATGCGCAAGCTCATCTCCGATATCCTCGAAGAAGATCCTCGCCTGGAGGTCGTCGGCAGAGCCAGAGACGGCATCGAAGCGCTCAAACTGCTGAGAGAGCTCGAGCCCGATGTTGTTACATTGGATGTCGAGATGCCCAAAAAGGACGGCCTTGCCACGCTTGAGGATATAATAGCCCTTCATCCGACGCCGGTCGTCATGGTGAACAGCCTTACGAGAGAAGGCGCGGAGATCACCATTAAGGCTTTGGCTGCAGGGGCTGTGGACTTCGTGGCCAAGCCGTCGGGCACGATCTCTTTGGACATGGTCAAGGTGGGGAACGAACTTCGGAGCAAGGTTTTGATGGCTTCAGGCGTAAACATAGCGCTACTCGCACACCGCCGCGCGCCCCTTTCGTTGAAGGAGGCACCGCAACCGATTGAGCTTCGTGGCGAGCCTCCGGAGATCGTGGCGGTTGCGGCATCCACTGGGGGCCGAAAGCGCTCCAGGAGCTTGTGACCGGGCTGCCGCACGACCTTCCTGTTCCCATAGTCATTGCGCAGCACATGCCTCCAGGGTTCACCGCTTCTTTAGCTAAGCGTCTTGATGAGATGTCTGCGTTGCACGTCGTGGAGGGACAAGATGGGTTCGAACTCATGCCAGGCGTCGCCGCTATCGCTCCTGGAGGTAAACACATGTTGGTGGAGAAGAAAGATGGCCGATTCATCTGCAGGCTTTCCGATGCTCCCCCGTTGCACTCTGTCAAACCGGCGGCTGATCTGTTATTCTTAAGTGTAGCAGATGTCGCCGGAGCGAAAGCGGTGGGGATAATATTGACCGGCATGGGAAAGGATGGCACAGAAGGGGCCAGGGCCATTCGCTCGAAAGGGGGGGTTGTCTTGGCGGAGTCGCCTGAAACGTGCGTCGTATATGGGATGCCTAAATCTGCAGTCGAGGCGGGCGCAGTGAACGAGTCGTTGCCGCTTTATAGGATTCCTGAGAGGGTAAAATTGTTGGTAAGGGTGCGGAAGGGAGAATGAGGCGATGGACCTGGACATGAAGGAATACTTGAATGCCTTTCTCGATGAATCCTCCGAACAGCTCGAGCTGCTCGGGGACCTGCTTTTAAGCCTTGAGTCGAATCCCGAACAGCCTGAGGTAGTGAACGAGATCTTCAGGGTGGCCCATACGTTAAAGGGAATGGCGGGAGCGATGGGTTTCGATGGCATGGCGAGCCTGACCCACGCCATGGAAGACCTCCTCGATCTCATGCGCAAGGGCGAGCTCGCCATCACTGGCGATGACGTATCACTCCTCTTCCGATGCCTCGATACGCTTCAGGTCATGATCGATCAGATTCGAAAGGGTGGCCGCGACGGCGATGTCAACGCGGATGAGCTTTTGAAGGCCTTGAAGGCAAGGGTAGAAGTTGTAAATCATCATGAAGCTACAAAATCTCAAACACCCATCAGGCTTACCTCTCAGGAAGTGGAATGGGTGAAGAAAGCGCAAGACCAGGGGATGAAAGTGTATCATCTGGCTGTTCACCTCGATCCTCAATGCCTCTTGAAATCCGCCAGGGCCTATCTTGTGATGTCGCACCTCGAGGGGATGGGTGAAATCATAAAAACTGTCCCCCCCGTTGAGGAGCTTGAAAAGGAAGGTTTCGATTACACTTTTGAAGTTTATTTGGCCACAAAAGAAGGGCAGGAGACAGTGCGGCGTACGGTGATGTCTATCTCCGAAATCGCAAATGTAGAGATAAAGGAACTGGCATCTGAAGACGAGCGCACGGCTGAAAAGTTACAAAAGGCGGATGAAGCGCAAAAGGTGGAGGAAGTTGCGGATGAAGCTTCACACCCCGAACCGTCTTTCCAAGGAATGCGCAAGATGACCGGGACGATAAGAGTCGATATCAACCGCTTGGATAAGCTGATGAACTTGGTGGGGGAATTGGTCATAGGGAGGGCACGGATAGAGCGCCTGGCCCAAGAGGCAGGATTAAAGGCTTTTGAAGAGCCCTTGGCTCATTTGGGACGCATATCCGGGGAGATTCAAGAGCTGGTGACCAAGCTGCGCATGGTCCCCATATCGTACGTCTTCGATCGTTTCCCTCGCCTGGTGAGGGATCTCTGCAAGAGCCTCGGCAAAGAAGCGCGCCTGGTGATAGAAGGAAAGGAAACCGAGCTGGACCGCACGGTCGTAGACGAGATAGGGGAGTCGCTGGTCCATTTGATCCGCAATGCTTTAGATCACGGAATTGAAACGCCCGAAGAGCGAGAGGCGAAAGGCAAGAAGCGCGAAGGCACCGTCCGCATAGCTGCGTACCAGGAGGGAAACAGCGTCATAGTGGAAGTTGCAGACGACGGTTGTGGCATAGACGCCGACCTCGTGAGAAGGAAGGCCGTCGAAAAAGGCCTTTACTCCGCCGAGGAAGCGCAGGCGCTTTCCGATGAGGATGCCATTAAGCTCATCTTTTTGCCCGGCTTCAGCACCGCCGATAAGGTATCCGATCTCTCCGGGCGCGGCGTCGGCATGGATGTCGTGAAGAGCAAAGTGGAATCGCTCGGCGGGCAATTCGCGGTGCACTCCAAGTTGGATCGAGGCACGCGAGTCGTCATCCGCCTACCGTTGACGCTCGCCATAGTGCTTGCCTTGCTCGTCAGCGTGGGAGACGAGGTATACGCTATACCGCTTGAGGATGTGGAAGAGACCCTTTTGGTGAATAAAAACGATATCAGAAGCGTTCACGGCACACCCGTAGTTACCGTGAGGGGAGAGATCTTATCGCTTCAGAGTCTGGCTGGGCTCTTGAGGGCTCATTCTCGACTGGAGGCGGACGAGTTTCCTGTGGTGGTAGTCAGGGTAGAGGGGAAGAGGAGAGGACTTATCGTCGATGAACTGATCGGACAACAGGAGATTGTGATAAAGCCGCTCGGAAAGCTCCTTTCCAAGGTCCATGGGATCGCCGGTGCTACGATATTGGGCGATGGCAACGTGGCGTTGATATTAGATGTGGCTTCCCTTGGCAGCAGACCCGAGAGGGCGGTGACGTATGAAGCTCGAATGGGAGCACCTCAGTAGCCTGCAGCTGGATGCGCTGAAAGAGGTCGTCAATATAGG
>LGFQ01000049.1 GCA_001508935.1 Synergistales bacterium 54_24 | reverse complement strand
GACCGCACGACTTGCATGTGTTAGGCACGCCGCCAGCGTTCGTCCTGAGCCAGGATCAAACTCTCCATGAGAATGGTCCTATACTTACTTATTTGTTCCTTCCTGCCAACTATGAACTTGTCAATGTGCGCTTTAGCCGTCCTTGCGGCAAAAGCTATATTACAGATCCATTACGATTCTGTCAAGTGTTTTTTGGCCCACGTTCTTGTATACTTTGAATCCCACTCACGCCTCATATGGAAGTGTCCTCGCATATCGCTGCGAGCTCATCGGTAGCCCTCTCTGCGTCATCGCCATCGGCCCTGATGGTTATCGTAGTCCCTGGTTCTACCCCTAAGCTCAATATAGCAAGAATGCTTTTGGCGTCGACCTCTTGACCGTCCTTAACGACGGTAATAGAGGAAGAAGAAAAAGAAGAAGCCTTTTGAACGAATAAAGCCGCCGGTCTTGCGTGAAGGCCGTGTGGATTTTTGACGGTTACGGTCTTTTCTATTATAGCTTCATCACCACGCTTTGCTTAGGAAATCTTTCTTCTAAACCGAGGCACAACTGCGAGACGGATCCTTCTCTTTGCTGTAGAGCGACATCTGCTTTTCTGCATCAACTGCCTCAAGATACCCCCACGAGGCCTGGATTACCTCTGTGAGCGAGAGAAGGTAGTGGTCTCGCAACTCCTCCCAAAGAGGAGTAGGAAGGTAAAGCCATACGCGATAAACAAGCGGGTCTCGTGTCCTTCGGTGGTGTTGCCAGTATTGCAGAAAATATCCGCCCCCTATGCGAATTACAGTGGGATTGGAACCTTCGGCCTCAAGATGCCTGAGGTGCTCTCGCCCAAACCCCAGATTTCCCCAGTCGGAAAGCGCCACTTCGCTCGGTTCGCCCGTAATGGAAAACCAAATCCGCGGCATGCGGTTTACTTCGTCAAATGCGTCTTTAGCTTTGAGGATCCACAGCTTCAACCTCCGCACCATATCCTGCAAATCCCACGTCAGAGCCCATCTCAAACCCCAATAGGCCAGAAGCAGTGCCCTATCCCTTTCGATAAGACTCCATGTTTGGTTCCACGAAGGCGGAGGCGTAGGAAGAATAATGGCGTTTCGCTTCAATAGGTCACTTAAAAGGGCCAGCGTGGAGAGGTGGTCGCCTGGGGGTGATAGCTGTGCCAGGAGGTGGCGCCGTAGCTGTGTAATCCCTTCAGCCCCTATCGTTACGACGCCAAAGGTATCTATTCTGAATGTGTGAGGCTGTTCGTCGTATAAAACGATCTCGCTCCACTCTCTATCCCCCAACTTCCCCCATATCCATTTTTCGTGGAAACCGAACACCTCGGTCCCCACAAGGGCTCGATTATAAGGCATTAACAAAATCACTAAGGAGGGCATGTCTTTCGGCAGTCCATCTATTTCCATATCGTCCGGAAGACGAGCTACATTACCCTTCGACATAAGCTCAAAAACAACAGCCACAGGTTTCACCCCCTCCTGTGTTAAGTTTAGTTTATAATTCGACCGAAGACAAGATGTATTTACCTTTACGAATCGACGTTAGAAGTTCCTTTCAGCCGCCAACGCCTGTGGAACCAAAGCCATTGTTCCGGATGCTTCAATATCATACCCTCAAGGATAGCATTGGCCTGTTCCGTCATGACGCTGATGGCTTGGTTGCGAGGCAAATCGCAACGCGGTGTAAGTGGAGCATCGACAATTACTTTATGGCAAAACGGCTTTAAGCGGTACGTTACAACCGGCACTACTTGAACGCCAGTCAACAAACTCAGCGCAGCCGGTCCACCTACAGTGTAACATAATTTTCCCATAAACGGCAGCTTCAATTCCTTTTCGCTGCCAGCTTGATCAGCCAAAAAACCGACAAATGCCCCTTCTCGAATCTTATGAACAGCCTGCCGTATGAGGAATTTCCCTTTAGGTATGGTCTCAATGCCGAGCCTGGTGCGGTATTTATCCAACAAACCCGCCACTCCATTGTCATCAGGCTTGCGAACTATGGCGACCAAGGGATACCCTCGGCAAACCAACCAAGCTGCCAAAAGCTCCCAGTTCCCAATGTGCCCCGTAAGAATGACGATACCTTTGTCTTGTCTTTTGCGCTCTTCCAGGTACTCTTCGCCATCTACGTCAACTACCCAGCGAAGCGCCCGTTCGGGCTCATCGACCAGACAGAGAAATTCCACCAACGACCAAACCAGATGCTTATACGAGGCATTGATAAGGCTGCGTCTCTGGTCTGAAGTCAGATGGGGAAAGACCATTTTAAGATTGTTGTCCGCCACGTCTCTACGGGGGCCGACTGCCTTCACGAGCGAACTCAAGAGTTCTGCTGCCACATTGGCCCGCCATGTAGACTTCAAAACTCCTCTCAATCCCTCCAAAACCAAGGCATTTAAACTCATCGTTCCCCACCTGTACTATCCAAGTAAAGCTCGAGCAGCTTGTTCGCGGCAACTTCCGAAGAAAAACGCGCCTCTACATGACGCCTGGCGACGCCGGCGACGCCCCCTCCGACGTCAACCGCTCGTTCAATGGCCCCTTGCCACTGCTCGCATGAAGGGCTTTCGCTTCCTCCAGCGATTATATAACCCTCGCATCCCAAGATCTCATCCAACCAAAAAGATGGGGCCGCTATCGTCGGCACGCCGAGGAGAGACGCTTGTGCAGCAAGCCAGCTCAGCGCTGGTGTAGGTGTCGGCAAAAGAAGAAAGCCACCGTGCTCTCGCCAAAGGATATAAACGGAATCGTCGAGCGGGAGGCGCTGAGATTTGGGCGGAGGATTTGTGCGTCCCAAAAAACACAAAGGCCCCTCCCAACTACAAAGCGCCTCAAGAACTTCTTGAGACAACTTTGGCCCTTCGGCCACAATTACCAAAGGCATACTTCCTTCAATCTTGAAAAGGGACCCCGTGGCATTCCAGAGAGAGCGGCCATCAAAGGCTGGCAAGAGTTGCACTTCTCCCGCATCGCCGAAGTTCGGCGCACAAATCGTCGGCATACCTGCCCATCGCGAGGCAACTTCCACTTGAGTGTGAATCACCTTCGTCCGTAGGCGCACAAAAGGCCACCACCTCGGCGGATCGCCCCACAAGTGCCACAACTTTCCCTCGTATAAAAGCCACTTGAGTTTGTTAAAGCCTGTCAGGAAATGCCAGTTGGCGAAAGAAACATTCCCCCACTCCTTCGAGGTGCCCTTAGGGCCCAGGGCGCGAAGCGTCATTCCTTTGGCTGACAGACCCTGAGCCATGGCTAAAAGCACTCTGCGTTCCCACGGCATAATCCAGCCGTTTATGAACCAGACGACCTCGCGCACTTAACCCTCATCTCCTGTCTAAGATATGAGCGCCGACATGTCTATGGCCTATCTATTTCGTAGGGCCATCCTACTATGCCACCCTCGAGCAGGGCGACGCGCTCAAACCCCTTTCCCTTTAAGATGTTATAAGCATCCCACCCGCGGACGGAGACTTTGCAAAAAGTCACTATTTCTTTATCTGTGGGCAGCTCATTTGCTCTGTCTCTAAGTTGACCCAAGGGGATGTTTACTTGATTTTCATAAGGCAAACGCCCCTGCTCCTTCACCTCCGCTGGGGTTCTTACATCTAACAACAGGACGTCTTCGCCGTCAGAATCCAATTTGTTCTTGAACTCCGAAGGCGAGTATGAAATCAACATTCCGTCCATTTTATTGCGCACGGCATTGGCAGCATGGGTGAGCGGATCGAGAGCTGTGGAATAAGGAGGCGCATAGCCAAAATCAGCATCTGCCAAGTCATCGACGGTAAGCTTTCCTGTCATAGCCGCCACAAAGGCATCGAGGCGCTTATCCACTTGACCAGGGCCGAAAAACTGGGCGCCCAAAAGTCTTCTGGTGCGCCTGTCGGCTACAACCTTAGCAGAAATCCAAGCGGAACCCGGCATGAAATGGGGTTTATCGGGATCTACTATCATAACGCTCACAGGGTCAAAACCCTTGCTCTCAGCCAATTCCTCGCTCAAACCGGTGCGAGCCACTGTAAAGTCAAAAAAGCGCATTATAGCAGTGCCGGCTACGCCCTTAAACGTCGAAGGGATGCCGGCTATGTTGTCGGCTATAACACGTCCTTGACGGTTAGCCGATGAACCCATGGGTTGGTATGTGGGCTCGTTTGTTATGAGGTGTCGCGTTTCTATTACATCCCCTCCAGCGTAGATATACGGGTCGCTGGTCCGCATGTGCTCATCGACCAATATTCCGCCCTTTTGCCCAACCTTTAAACCGACCTCGGTTGCCAAGCGCGCATTGGGTTTCACGCCTACAGCCAGGAGGACCGCTTCGACGGGGATCTCTTTCTTGTCGGTGCGAAGAGCTGCTACCTCACACCCATTCCCTACGATTTCGGTCACTTTCTCGCTGCCGTAAAACATCACACCCTTAGAAGCCATAAGGCCTTTCAACTTTGCCCCGAATTCCTCGTCCAACATAGCCGGGAGAGGCCATCCCAAGAGGTCTACGACCGTCGTTTCAATTCCTCTCATAGCCATAGCTTCTGCGGCCTCCAATCCAACGAGCCCACCGCCGACAATTGCAGCTCTCTTGACGCGACCGCTGTCGATGGCGGACCTCAGCTTCATGGCGTCATCAAGCGTCCACAATCTGAAGACACTTTCTAACTGATTGCCGGGGATTGGTGGTATGATGGGAGAAGCGCCTGTGGCTATCACTAGATAGTCATAGGAGAAGAGCTTACGCTCACCCGTGCGAAGATCCGTAGCTTCCACATTTTTGAGTTCTCTGTTTATTGAGGTGGCCATATGAGAGGTTAAGACATCGACATCCTTGACGGCCTTGAAATAACTGGCATCGCGCACCACCCCTATGGATGTGTTGATCAAATCCTTGTAGTCGCTCACTGTGCCTCCTACATAAAATGGAAGGCCACAGGCTGCGTAGCTTATATGTTCTCCCTTCTCTAACATCAATATCTCCGCTTCCGGTTCAAGTCTTCTGAGCCTGGATGCAACCTTGCCGCCACATGCCACTCCCCCGATGATCACTACCCTTTTACCCATTCACTCCACCTCCACACAAAAACCAAAGGTATATACTATATGGGGTATATTTTAACATCATACGAGTCGTCTCACCATGAAGAAGCGCTTCTTACCCAAACGGAGCAATAGGAACTTTCCAGAAACAAAGTCCTTCTCGTCCACCTGTGCCGACTCCTCCGTCACTCTCTCGCCGTTGATGTAGAGTCCGCCACCTCGGATCAGCCTGCGCGCCTCCCCCTTACTGGGAGTAGCCCCGCTCTCTGCCGTCAGATCTATCACAGCGATCGGAAGTGGGCCATTTACCACTCCTGATGGTATCTCTTGAGATAGCATGGCAAGCACGTCGTCTGTCAAATCACTGATGTCATAATCTTCGCCGAAGAGTATTTCGCTCACCCTCTTAGCCGTGGCAGAGGCTTGCGCTCCATGGACGGTAGACGTAACCTCCATGGCAAGGAGCTTCTGAGCATTTCTATCTTCTGGATGCTCGCGATGCGCGCTTATCACTTCTTCTATATCTTCGAGCGGCAAAAACGTATAAATTTTGAGCAACCTTTCTACATCCCTGTCGTCGGTGTTAACCCAAAACTGATAGAAACGATAGGGAGTCGTGCGCTCAGGCGAAAGCCATACTGCACCTCCTTCGCTTTTGCCAAACTTTTCACCGGAAGACGAAAGCAAGAGCGGATAAGTTATCCCATAAGCAGTAACGCCGATTTTCTTGCGTATAAGATCTATGCCTGCGATGATGTTACCTTGCTGATCATTGCCGCCCATCTGAAGCCGGCAATCATAGTTTTTGCAGAGGTGATAAAAATCATAAGCCTGCAAGAGCATATAAGAAAATTCAGTGTAGGAGATCGAACGCTCAGGGTCTTCTAAACGACTTTTAACGTATTCTCTGGATATCATGTAGTTAATCGTGAAGTGTTTGCCAACATCGCGCAGGAATTCCAAAAGCTTGAGTTGGCCCAACCAGTCATAATTATTGATCATGAGGGCCGAATTTCTGCCGCATTCAAAATCCAAAAAGCGTGCAAGCTGTTTTTGAATGGAAGCTATGTTGTGCTCTACGTCCTCCAAAGACAAAAGAGGGCGTTCGCTCTTTTTCCCTGAAGGGTCACCTATTAGACCGGTGCCCCCACCGGCAATGGCAATAGGTTTGTGTCCGAGGCGCTGGAGCCACGCCAAACCCATTATAGGTATGAGGTGTCCGACGTGCAGGCTGTCTGCAGTGGGGTCAAAGCCTATATATCCGGCTACCATCTGGCTATCAAAAAGCTCACTGAGCCCTTGCGGATCGCTACACCATTCTAAGAGACCGCGCTCTTCCAAAACTTTTAGAACGTTAATCGACATCGCTATTTCCTCCGGTTGTAATTTGCCACTCGAGGTGGCCTTCTTCGATGGAATTTAAAACCAAGGAGAGGCGTCCAGCCCTCTCCATCCACTGCCGCAGATCTGCAAATTCCTCTGGTTTTATTTCAGCTCCTACAATGTCGCGAAGTTCTTCTGCTTGGCTCCATGTTCTGGCGAGTGCCGGGAGGTCGACCTCGAGCCACAATATGCCAGGCTCCAAAGTCAAGGCCTCTGTTTCTCCCAGCGAATTCACGTCACTCACACCGAAGAGAGCCAATTCGTCATTGGCTGCAGCTATAACAGTAAAGGGGAAGGATATAGCGCCGCCCACGGGAAAACCCTCCACAGAAGCACGATTCGCCCCTATCGGTCCTAATGCCTCCCAGATGGCTTCGACAGCGCGCGCGGCCACTCCGCCCCGGCCAGGCAACTGAACCAGTACCCCCGTCAAGGGAACCTTGAAGACCTCGGCTCTGCCGCCTATAGTTACAAGGCATGGTCCCTCAAGAAAAGACTCAAGCTCATCGAGAGAAAAGCCCAAAAGCTCGCCCAATCGCTCTATAGACCCCCCTTTGATTGGAAGGTGAGAAAGCCTAAGGCCCAATTTCAGGATAACCGGTTCTGGCCGGTAGAATCTCCCCTCCCATCGGAAAGGACTTAGGGTTTCTCTCTCAGAAGGAGAAAAGAGCTTTAATAAACCTTGAGTATGCCAAGCAAGCCGCAACTCTTCCTCTTTCACTTGCCAGTCGACGCGCAGCTCAAGCGGGGACCTCTCCCCCGAGCCGAGCATAAGGGCAAGATCGCCCGGGTCGCGCAAAAGGGCATGGCTTCCGTCGTCCCAGGGCAGCTCCAAGCGCTTACTGGGATCGTCAGCAGCCTGAAGCATGAGATCCAAACCCTCTCTGCTGGATGACAAAAGCAGCAACCCTTTATGCGAACGAAGCCAAAGGGGTTCGTCGCTATTTTCAAATTCCAAAGACCACAAGCCACCTCTCTCGATCGTGTTGAGGTTCGCTTCTGGCAAAAGGGTCTGTATTGTCTTCGGTAAGTCCTTCTTGCCTGCGTCATCTTTTAGCTCGAAAGCGGCATATAGATGAGATTCAGGCCGCGCGATCGACAGCAAGGCTGCACGGTCGGACCCTAAAAGCAGACCGCCTATGGCTTGCGCTTCTGAAGGGTTTATAAAAGTACGACTTGCTGGAAAATGGAGCCTCCACGGCATTCTCTGTAATAATTCTACCAACACAACGGGAATGTCTCCCTCTTCTGCCATAAATAGGAGTCGGACATTCTCCTCTGCCGTTTGCGGCAGGACAGCTACAGGATTTATTTTCACAGGGCGTTCTCCCAACAGGAAGAATCCCACCGCTAAAAGTGCAAACGCGGAACAGAATCCGAGCCAAAACATTGCACCTCGTTTCATTTTTCAATGCCCCTTTCTCTTTACGGCTGAAAACACTGCCTGAGTTGTAAAATAACACAAGGTTTCTCATAATGCCAGTGGGAGGTAAGTTTTATGAATCTCCTCGGTCTGCTTTTCATCTTCTGCGCCAGAGTCCTCGATGTATCGTTGAGCACTCTAAGACTCCTCCTTTTAGTTAAGGGCAAGAGGTTAAAAGCCGCATCTATCGGTTTTTGCGAGGTAAGTGTGTACCTTGTAGCCCTTTCTAAGGTGTTGCAGGGCGGTATAAATAGCCCGTGGCAAGTCATAGCATACGCCGGAGGTTTTGCCACGGGAAATTTCATAGGGTCTTTGCTCGAGGAGCGCCTCGTCTCCGGTTATGCGCTGGTGGAGGTGATTGCCGATGGGACACCGCAGGCATTGGAAGCGGCGGAACTCCTGCGGCGTGCCGGCTTCGGCACGACCGTGTTACGCGGAGAGGGAAGGGCGGGGCCTCGCTACATCCTGAAGATCGTATGCAAGAGGCAGGAGGTAGACACAGTGGCCGATGTAGCGTCGCAGTATGGCTTCATATTCATTTCCGACGTCAGGAATGTATGGGGCGGACACTTCCGCATCAAGCATAAGTGAGCTTTTTGGTTTCCACAAAGGGCACAACCGATCCGTATCTACATTCATCGGGAGACATTGCACGCCAAAGGTATGCGACAGATGACGCTCGTCCCTTTGTCGGGATATGACTTGACCTCAAATCTACCTCCGATGAGCGCAACGCGCTCTTTCATGTTGGCCATCCCTCTGTGTCCTTTAACCCTCAGCAGTTCCACATCGTCTGTGGGATTGAAACCACAGCCGTCATCCGAAACCTCCATAACTAACTCATCATCCTCAACGAAGCCCCTTACCAGGACGTGCTTCGCGCGACCATGACGAGCGGCGTTGTTGATGGCCTCCTGCGCCACGCGAAACAGGGCGAGCACTGTCTCTCTCGGAAGGTCGCAAACTTCCGTCATTTCCACGGATATCTCAAGGCCAAGAGAACGAGAGAGCCTGTCTGCCAACTCTGCCAGCGCTTCTTTCAAGCCTAAGTCGAGCCACGGCGGCGAAAGCGAATCACAAAGGGCCCGCAATTCGCGCACCGTTATATCCGCTTCCTTTTCAGCTATAGCTAAATGGGATTTCAGCCCAGCCTCTGAATTAGACCTCACGGCAAGTCTTATCTGCTGCATGAGCGCAGTTACGCCCTGCAACGGACCATCGTGAATCTCTCTGGCAACCCGTTCCTGTTCCTCTTCTTGAACGCGCACCAAGTCTGTCACATAGCGACGAGTGAGTTCCATCCTTTCTATCGCCGATTGAGCAAGCTGGTGAAGCACTTGTCTAAGCCTTTGAAGCTCATATATAGACCGGGGGTCGTCTTCCTTGGGCAAATCCCATCCCCATCGCAGACTTCCCACCTCTGTCTCCAATGCTCTGAGCGGCGCTATCAACCTACGCCAGAGCAATAAGACAGCCAATACGCCGGCCAGGCCAGTTATGGCCACTAACACCGGCCATAACCTCGAAAAGCGTAACATGGGGCCCAAAAGCTGGGCCCAAGATACGGCAGCTATTACATAAAGTCCAGATTCGGTCATCGGTATAGCAGCTATGGTGAAGGTGTCTCCCTTTCTGCCTTTGAGTTCAACAGCCTCACCCAAAGGTATCGCACTCCTCCATCCCCTCGGAAGGTCCACATCCACGCCGGACGACGACAAAAGCACTTGCCCCTCATCGTTTACTATTGCTACCCAGCCTGGTAAAGAAAGTCCCCATCGAAAAGGGCTCATCATACCTATGTTTGGCATCGTGAACAAGCGGCTCATGGCGCGCCCAGAAGTCAGGCGATCGGCTACCGATTGCCCTAAGTCAAGGACGTAAGAGTGAGCCACTTCCCTCATGGCTCGCTCATGTGCCACTAAACCGGCGCCGGCGATGATCAGGATGGCAAAGGGAGGAAGAACAATAGCAAGCGTCAGGACCACCAGAAGGTGCCTTTTCACTCGAGTAAGTCCTCCAACGTCACAACGCCGTACTTTAGAGCAAGAAGGAGCGCCTCGGTTTTATTCCTCGCTCCCAACTTGTCATATATGGAAGCGAGGTGGGTCTGAACGGTGCGCTCGCTGATGATGAGCTGCGACGCTACCTCCTTGCTTGATAACCCTCTTCCGGCTAAAAGCAATACTTCTTGCTCTCTCGGCGACAGGGATTCCGGCATAAAATCTACCGCCTTGACGGACGAAGATACCTCTCGATCCAAGTAGACACCGCCAGATGCCACTGTGCGGATTGCCTGAATGAGATCATCGGGAGTGGCGGTCTTAAGTACATATCCCTTTGCTCCAGCTCTGAGCGCGGCGAGTACGTACTGTTGTGCATCGTAGGTGGTGAGCATCAATACAGCTACCGGCAACTTCCTTTCTCTAACTTTTCTCGCCAGGGAAATGCCGTCTTCTCCGGGCATACGGATATCCAAAAGGGCCACATCTGGCAGCTCGCGCTCGATCAAATCCCAAGCAGCTATGCCGTCTGCGGCTTCTCCGACGAGCTGAATATCGCTTTCATGCTCAAGATATGACCTGAGCCCTTCTCTGGTGAGAGGGTGATCGTCAGCCAAAATGACTCGAATCGCCATGAACAACACCTCCAGCCTCCGCTTTTTTAAAAATTTTATCGAACAATGTAACGAGAGGCCTCAGCAAAAGTCCCTACTTTATTC
>LGFQ01000048.1 GCA_001508935.1 Synergistales bacterium 54_24 | reverse complement strand
TTTATTACGCGCCCATTGGAGTATTCGCTTTGATGGCCACTTCAGTAGCAGCCTTTAGGGGTGCGCTATTGGTGGAAATGGCGAATTTCCTCACCGCTTACACTGTGGGTTTCATATTTCACGTATTATTTGTGTATGGACTTCTATTTTGGATTATGACAAGATTAAATCCATTCCAGTTTTTCAAGAAAGCCTTACCCGCTTTACTTACGGCCTTTACAACCTGCAGTAGTGCCGCAACTTTGCCTCTTACGCTTCGCTGCACTGAGGAAATGGGGGTGCATGAGGAGTTGAAAAACTTCGGCATACCTTTGGGTATGACTTTCAACATGGACTCCATGGCCATTGAAATACCGCTTTATATTATGCTGGGGATGTTTGCTATCAATATACAGCCCACAATTGCAGAGTTGGTACAGTTTTTGTTCCTCGGTTTGGCGTTTTCTATTGGCTGCGCAGGAGTGCCGGGTGGTGGCATAGCTATAGCAGTTATTCTTGTGAAGGCTTTTAATTTGCCGGAAGATGTCGTGGCGTGGATCGCCGCCGTATTTGCTTATTTAGACATAACAGGCACACCCATGAACGTTTGGGGCGACATGGTAACCACAACTATCGTGGCTAAAAGAGAGGGTTTGCTTGATATGGAGAAGTTTAACTCTTAGGAGGTTGAATTTACGACGTGAAGATTAGCGATGTGAAGGTGCACGTCATGCAGGCGGAGCTTAAGGAGCCCTTTGGGTTTTCTCAGTGGTGGTTCCATAAGCGGAGTGCCATGATAGTGGAGGTTATAACAGATGAAGGTCTGGTTGGGTGGGGTGAGGCTTACGGCCCACCGGAAGCCACTGGCGCCATAGTGGAAAAGCTTTATAAACCCCTCGTAGTTGGCAAAGACCCTTTTCAAGCTGGCGTCATATGGGAGGAGCTTTACAACCGCTTTAGAGACTACGGGCAAAAAGGGGTCATGATAGCTGCTTTAAGCGGTTTGGACATCGCCTTGTGGGACCTGATGGGCAAAGCCTTGGGCGTTCCGGTCTACAGGCTTTTGGGCGGTGCGTTTCGGAACGAAGTCTCGGCTTATGCTACGGGGTTGTATTTGAAACAGAGGGACAATGTGCCCAAGGAATTGGCGCACGAGGCCGAATGTCACGTCAAGGCCGGTTTTAAGGCCATGAAGATGAAGATAGGCTACGGGTACGAGCGCGACGTGGTGTATGTAAAAGCAGTAAGAGACGCGATAGGTCCTGGCGTCGAGCTAATGGTTGACGCAAATCACGCCTACGACGCCTCGAGCGCTATAAGGGTTGGAAGGGGCATCGAGCCTTTCGAGATCGGGTGGTTCGAGGAACCTGTGCCGCCTGAGGACATACAAGGCTATATCGAGGTCAAAGATGCGCTTTCTATCCCTATTGCTGGAGGGGAGTGCGAGTATACGCGCTTTGGCTTCAGGGAGCTTTTGTCCAAGCGGGCGGTGGATATCGTGCAACCGGATACGTGTTCCGCCGGTGGACTTTCCGAGTGCAAAAAGATCGCCGCCATGGCGAGCGCCTGGGGCGTGAGATACCTTCCACACGTCTGGGGAAGCGGCGTCGCCTTAGCGGCTAATTTGCACCTCATAGCTACGATCCCACCCGCTTCTATGTCCGCCAATCCGATTGAGCCGATTTTTGAATACGATACCACGGAAAACCCCTTTAGGACCGAGCTGCTCCTTGAGCCTATCATTCCGCAAAACGGCTCGCTTAAAATCCCGCAAGGGCCGGGCTTGGGCATCGATGTGGACAGAAAGGCCCTAAGCCGCTACTCTTGTAAGTGAATCTACTTTCCGTTTTAGGAGGATTGACTGGACATGAGCGGTAAATTTAAGGTAGTGATTACGGATTGCGATCATCCGTCGGTGGACGAGGAGCGCGAGGTATTAAAAGAGCTTGATGCCGAAGTCGTGTTGGCTCAGTGCAAGACCGAGGATGAAGTTATATCGGTGGCGCGCGATGCCGACGGCATCTTAAACCAGTATGCCCCTATAACGCGCAAGGTCATAAATTCGCTTGAACGTTGCAAGGTGATAGCCCGGTATGGTGTCGGCGTGGATAGTGTAGATGTGGACGCCGCCACAGAGCGGGGCATCATCGTGGCCAATGTGCCCGATTATTGTGTCGATGAGGTTTCAAGCCACGCAATAGCGCTGCTTATGGCCTGCGCCAGGAAGGTGGTCTTCTTGGATCGCTACGTGGGGGAGAAGAGGTGGGATGTGACTCTCGCAGCCCCCATCTTTCGTTTGCAGGGTAGAGTCTTGGGCCTTTACGGCCTCGGAAGGTTGGGCTTTGCCACCGCCAGGAAGGCCAAGGGGTTGGGGCTTCACGTAATAGCCTACGATCCTTATGTCCCGCGCTCGGACGAGGTCGAGCTGGTCACGCTTGAAGACCTCTTGAAGCGTTCGGACTTCATCTCCATTCACGCCCCGCTCACCAAAGAGACGCGCCACGCCTTTGGCGAGGCTGCCCTGCGTTCGATGAAAGAGACCGCCTACCTCATAAATACGTCAAGGGGGCCGCTCGTGGACGAGGCGGCATTGTATAAGGCCTTGAAAGAGGGGTGGATCGCCGGAGCGGCTATCGACGTGATGGAGCATGAGCCGCCGGATTGGAATAACCCGCTTTTCAGCGTGCGGGATAAGCTCATAGTTACGCCGCACGCTGCCTATTATTCCGAGGAATCTTACGTGGAATTAAAAAGGAAGACGGCCTTGGCAGTCGTGAAGACATTAAAGGGCGAGCGCCCTGACTCGGTGGTGAACAGAGCGGTGCTCGAAAAGGCATAGCCTTTGGAGGGAAAGGTCGACCATGCGCATAACTGCCGTAGATTCCTTCGTCTTGCACGTGCCTGTGACGGGTGGCCATATCGAGGACAGCTCCCACAAGGTCGATCGCTGGGGGGTGCCTATGGCGCGCATCGAGACAGATGAGGGCATCACAGGCTTCGGTTATACCGGTACCCACGGCCACCTGCCCACCGATAGACTCATAGCTGAGTGCATAAAAGAGGCGTATGGGCCGCTTCTCATCGGCGAAGACCCCATGTCAGCGGAAGCCCTGTGGAACAAGCTGTATAACTGCTCTCCGATTCGGTGGGTCGGAAGGAGCGGTATAACGCACCTCGCCTTGAGCGCAGTCGATATAGCTCTCTGGGACATAAGAGCCAAGGCGGCTGGAGCACCCCTGTGGAAATTGTTGGGCGGTGACGAAGAGAAGCGCATAGAGGCATATAACACCGACTGGGGATGGCTCCACCTTTCTTTAGAGACATTGGTCTCAGGGTGCAAAAGATTGGTAGAAGAAGGTTATAACGGCGTAAAGATAAAAGTGGGAAGCAGCGACATTCAGGTTGACAGCAAGAGGGTCGCTGCCGTGCGGCATGCAATTGGCTCCGAGAGGAAATTGATGGTGGATGCCAACGGCAAGTTCGATCTGCCGACGGCCTTGCACATGGGGAAACACTTGAGCGATTACGATGTGGTTTGGTTTGAGGAGCCGCTTTGGTTTGAGGACCTGCTCGGCCACGTTCGCCTTGCGAGCGCCATAGATATGCCCATAGCCTTAGGAGAGCAGCTCTATACGCTTTGTGACTTTGCGAACTTCGTTGCCATGGGCGCTGTGCACATCGTGCAGGCGGATGCGACGAGACTGGCTGGCATAACGGAATGGCTCAAGGTAGCCGACCTGGCCTATGCTCATCGTTTGCCGGTGGTGCCCCACGTGGGGGATATGGCCCAGGTGCACTTACACCTGTGCATCGCTCACCCCGCCTGCGATACGCTCGAATACATCCCTTGGCTCAAAGAGGTGTTCGAAGAACCTGCGAGGGTGCGCAATGGGCGTTTTTGTGTCCACCAGATGCCCGGGGCCAGCACGACACCTACAGAAAGTGCGATTGCGCGCTTTCGCGTAGCCTGAGTTCGATATCTATCTTGTGAAGGGGTTGATCGAATGAAAGCAGTAGAGGTCGCTCGTCCTGGTGTATTGGCGATCGCCGAAAGGCCCATGCCGCCAGATCCCGGTTCGGATGAAGTTTTGATAAAGGTAAAGGCAGTTGGGATATGCGGCTCCGACATGCACGTCTACCGCGGTAGGTCCGCCTTTGCCACTTATCCTCGTGTCATAGGGCATGAAATATCGGGCGAGGTCGCATCCGTGGGGAAAGGCGCCTTGGGCCTCTCTGCAGGGGACAAGGTCGTCGTGGACCCTGTCATCTCCTGCGGCAGCTGCTACGCCTGTCGACTTGGAAGGCCTAACGTCTGTAGAGACGTAAAGTGTCTGGGCGTGCACGTGGACGGTGGAGCCCAAGAATACATCGTAGCCAAGAAGGACAAAGTCTACAAAGTCTCCCAATCCCTTTCTTTCGAGGTGGCGTCCACCGTCGAACCTTACAGCATTGCCGCACAGGCCTTAAGCCGCGGTAGGGCTGTCGGTGATGACATGGCGCTCGTGTGCGGCGCGGGCCCCATAGGCCTCGTCATACTCCAGGGATTGAAGGCTATCGGGGCCAAGGTGGCCATTGCCGATGTGGTGGATTCGCGCCTGGAGAGGGCTGCCTCTTGCGGGGCGGATGCGGTGATCAACAGCGGTACCCGAGACCTCGAGGGTTTCGCCATGGATTTTACCGGTGGCGAGGGTTTCCCACTTATATTTGAGGCTACCGGAAACATTCAGGTGCTCGAGCTCGTAGTATCGAAGCTGGTTTCGCAAGCCGGAAGAGTGGTCGTTTTGGGCTATCCGCCCGAGAAGGCCCAAATTTCTCCCCTTGACATCATGCGCAGGGAACTTGATATATTAGGCTCGAGGCTAAACAATAACCAATTTCCTACCGCGATCAAATGGGTAGAAAGGGGTGATGTAGACCCTTCCAAAATCATCTCTCACACGTTCCCATTTCAAGATGCGCAAAAGGCCATCTCTTTCATCGAGGAGAATCCGCACGAGGTCTGCAAGGCTATCCTTAAATTTTAAGGAGGCGGGTGTGCTATGAAGGGAAGATTGATTTTTAAGGTGGCATGTTTGGTAGTGGTGTTGGCTGTGGTGGCTGCGGTTTCGGGCTTTGCCGTCCCAGGGCAAGCGGCGGACAAAAGGGTTTTGAGGCTCGCCCATGTCTATGCTCCTGATCATCCTTTCAACGACGGCATGAAGGAAATGGCGGAACGGATAAAGGAAAGGACGAATGGGACGATCGAGATCCAGGTATTCCCGGCTGGGCAATTGGGGTCTGAAGAGGACATCGCAGAGAGCGTCTCCCAGGGGATAATCCAGATGGCCATCGTGGGTCCTGGCGAGCTGGGCAAGCGCTACACCCCTGTGCTGGTCTTCGACGGCCCCTATACGTTCCGCAGCGTAGATCACGCCCTCAAGGTTGCTCGCGGGGAGGTAGGCAGAGAGCTTTGGGATGCCTTAGAGGAGAAGTCGGACATAAGGGTGTTAGACGTGATGTACTACGGCACGCGCTACGTCACCACATCTAAGGTGCCGGTGCGCACCCCTGAAGACCTAAAAGGGCTCAAGATGCGCGTTCCCAATCAGCCGATGAGTATAGCCATTATGCAAGCGTTCGGCGCCAAGCCCACGCCCATGGCGCTGTCTGAGGTCTATCTCGCCCTCCAGCAAGGCGTTGTAGACGGCCAGGAAAACCCGTTGCCTACGATCATGACGCAGAAGTTCAACGAGGTCCAAAAATACTTGAGCCTCACCGGTCACGTGATACAAATGACTCCCATCGTGATAAATTCCGAAGTCTATGCCGGACTTTCAGATGAGGAAAAGCGCATCCTCGAGGAGGAGGCCAGGCGTGCTACCGACGCTACGAACCAGAAGGTCCTCGAGACCGAAAAGCAGATAATAGAGGAAATAAAAGCTTCCGGCCAGATGGAAGTCATAGAACCAGATATCGAGGCCTTCAGGCGTGCTGCGCAGCAGGCCATCGACGAGAACATCGAGAAATGGGGAAGGGAGCTGTATCAGAAGATACAGTCGGTGAAATAAGAAGGAGAAGAGGGGCGGCCTGAAATTTTGGGCCTCCCCTTTATGCTCGATCGGTGAGGTGGAGCGGCGTGGTGTGGCTGTGTAGAGGTCTTGTCAAATGCATGGACAAATTGGACGAGCTTTTTTTGATCGCTGGGACGTTGGCCATGGGTTTTGCCCTCACGTTGCAGATAGTCATGCGATATATCTTCAATAGTCCGCTGGTCTGGAGCGAAGAGTTCGCCCGCTACATTTACATATGGATCTGTTTCATCGGCGTTGGCTACGGTGTGCGAAAAAACCTTCATATAAAGATGGAGGCTTTTATGAACATTTTTCATCACAATGTCCAAAACTATGTGGAGATAGCGACGACTATAGCAATCATGGTCTTAGTAGCGTCGATCATCCCTTCGGGTATAAGGTATACCGTCGCTGTAAGCCGCATCCCGTCGCCAGCGATGGAGATCCCTATGAGCTGGGTGAGCGCTGCGGTTCCCTTGGGGTTGATTATAGGAGAGGTGCGGCTGCTGCAAAAGCTTTTGAAGTTGCTCTCAGTGGGAGGGCCTTGACGTGCTGCTTTTAGCGTTCACTTTTATCCTGCTTTTGCTGTTGAGGGTGCCTGTATCCTTTACGCTCCTTATGAGTTCGCTGGTCTACATATTTGCAAATGACATACCGCTTAGAGTGGTGACGCAGCGCCTCATGGCGGGACCGGACTCCTTCCCTCTCATGGCTGTTCCTTTCTTCATGTTGGCGGGTTCGATCATGAATACCGGTGGTATAACGAGCAGGATCTTCAACTTCGCGGATAAAATGGTGGGACATTACACAGGGGGATTAGGGCATGCGAACATCTTAGCGAGCATCATATTTTCCGGCATGTCCGGCACCGCTATAGCTGATGTGGGTGGCTTGGGGGCCATAGAGCTGAAGGCGATGAGGGACGCAGGTTATCCCGAAGACTTCAGCCTCGCCGTCACGGCTGGCTCGAGCGCTATAGGTCCTATAATACCGCCGAGCGTACCGGCCGTGGTCTTCGGTGCGATAGGTGGAGTCTCTATAGGGAGGTTATTCATAGGCGGCATCGTTCCAGGCCTCTTGATGGGTCTTGTCATGTCCATTTTGGTCTACTTCCAGAGCAAAAAGGCCGGGTATCCCAAGAGGGAAAAAGCCAGTGTGAGAGAGCGACTTGTAGCCCTTAAAGAAGCTTTCTTGTCGCTCCTTACCCCGGTGATAATCTTGGGTGGTATTATGGGAGGCATCTTTACGCCCACAGAGGCTGCCATTATTGCTACGCTTTATAGCTTAGCCTTAGCGTTATACTACAAAGAGTTTACGATAAGGGATATCCCTAAGATTGTGCTCGATACGATAGGTACCATGGTGAGCGTCCTCTTCATAGTGGCTGCTGCTTCCCTTTTTGGTTGGGTTCTGGCGGTATCTCAACTGCCTCAAGCTGTCACGGGCATCTTTGTGAGCTATTTTTCGAGCAAATATGCGGTGCTGCTCGCTATTATGCTCATACTTTTCTTCGTGGGGACATTTATGGAGACGATAGCGGCCATCACCATCCTCACCCCCATACTGATGCCGGTGGCTAACCACTTCGGCATAGACCCGGTCCATTTCGGGTTGCTTTTGATCCTTAATCTGATGATAGGCCTTATGACGCCGCCGGTAGGCATGGTGCTTTACGTATTATCAAGCGTCTCTGGCGTTCCATTCGAACGAATCGCTAAATCATGCATCCCCTATGTTGTATTGCTGACGATCACATTGTTGATTTTTCTATTTGTCCCCCAGATAGTATTATTTTTACCGAATCTCTTATTCGACTGAGGGAGAGTTGCGGAGGTCTATTGACATGAAAGAAAAACAGGGCGTACGAGTGTTAGACAGGGCACTTTCGGTTCTCAACTTTATGGCGGAGGAAAGAAGGCCTGTAGGCATCACGGAAATAGCTGAAGCCACTGGGCTATCAAAGGCTACTGTGCACAGGATATTAGCCACACTTCAATTGCACGGTGTGGTGCTGAAGGATAGGGAAAGCAAATACCAGATAGGACCAGCGGTGCTGCTGTGGGCGGAGTCACACCGCCGGGCCTCGAGCCTTTTGGAGATCTCACGTCCACACCTCGAATCGTTGTGGGAGCTTTCCAAAGAGACAGTTCATCTCTTCGTGTACGAGAACGACGTGGCCTATTACTTAGAGAAGCTTGAAAGCCCTCATCCTGTGGGCATGCGGTCGAGGATAGGTGCGCGGTTGAGCCTTTACTCCACATCTGCCGGCAAGGCGATCTTGGCGGCGCTGCCCGAAAACGAGCTGTGTAGGTATTTGAGCGAGGCGGCGCTTGAGCCCAAGACGAGTCACACGAAGAGCAATCCCGAAGAGCTGCGCGAGGAGCTGGAGATGATACGCCGGCGCGGCTATGCGGAGGACAACCAGGAAAATGAGGAGGGTATCCGTTGCGTCGGGGCTGCCATCCTCGACTTTCGAGGTTATCCGGTGGGGGCGGTGAGTATCTCGGCTCCGGCGTATCGCTTTTCAGGCGCGAAGTCTTCCCGATTGGGGGAGAAGGTCAGAGAAGTGGCGCTTCTTATATCGAGGGAGTTGGGCTACAAGAGATAAAGAATGGGGGGTGGTAGATGCTCGAGACCTAACGGCGTCTGGGGTCTATAGTCTGCATTTAGTGGCTTAACTTGGAGACCAAAGGAGGTGTGGGCGATGAGAAAGGCGTTTTTGGCCATGCTCTGTGTGATGCTCGTGTTTGTACCTGTAGCTGCTTCAGGTGAATGGAAGCCGGACAAGCCCATCACGTGCATCGTCCCGTGGGCCGCTGGTGGCTCCACAGATCAGATAACGCGCGTCTGTGCCGGTGAGCTCGAGGGTGCGTTGGGACAAAAGATCGTGATCGTGAACCAGCCGGGCGCTTCCGGCTCTGTGGGCACGAAGACGGTCCTCGATGCCGAGAGAGATGGTTATACGTGGGCTTCTGGAGCCGTGGCAGACCTTGGCACCTATAAGGTCATGGGATTTTTGGACACCGTCCTCGACGATTGGCATCTGTATCTGAGTGTGGCCAACGTCATAGTGATCTCAGTGCACCCCGATACACCGTATAAAGATTTCGAGTCGCTTTTGGCCGCCTTCAGAGAAAAGCCGGGAGAGATCCCCGTGGCCACGGCCGGAGAAGTCTCGGGAGGTCGTGTGGGCATGGAGAGCTTGCGCAAATACGGAGACTTCGAATATAAGCATGTGCCGTATGCTGGCGGCAACCCGGCAGTGGTGGCCTGCGTGAGCGGGGAGACACCCGTGGTATGTCAGCTCGCCTGCGAACAGGTGGACATGCTCAGAGCGAAGCGCCTTCGTCCCTTGGCGGTGCTCGATGTCTCTCCCTTGGAAGTGAAGGATTACGGGACTATCCCACCGGTTACCAACTGGCTTCCCGATTTCAAATCCATACCCTTCTACTTCGGCATATTCATTCCGAAAGATGTACCTGATGAGGTGACAGACACTCTCGATAAGCTCTGGGTGGATGTGATAGGCAACTCCCAAGTGGTTAAGGATTATGCCTCGGACCGAGGGGCGGTTTTCGACCCAGTGGTGGGTGAAGAGGCCAGAGAGAAGGCGTTCGCCCTCACTCAAACTGTGGCTTGGCTTTACTACGATTTGGGCAGGGCCAAGGTATCCCCCGAAGAGGTGGGGATCCCGCGACCGTAAGATAGGGAGCATCGAAGGGGAAGGGCAGCCCTTCCCCTTCGATATAAGGAAGGTGTTTGACACATGAGGGAAGCTCATCTGCCTAAGGCAGATTTTGTGACGTCCATCGTCGTTATGACGTTGGGCGGAGCGGCTTTGGTGCTCTCTTGGATGATGCCCACCTTTAGGGAGGTGGGGGCTCATAGATATTCTGCTCCGGGCGTCGTGCCTGGCTTTTTGGGGGTAGTGCTCTTACTTCTCGGGGGCGTCCTTTTCGTCCGCTCAATACGATCCGGCGGTTACAGGTTGGGCGTCACGTTCGAGGGCTTGAGGGCGTTTTTTGTGAGCGCCTCTATAGCGCGGTTTTTTGCCGCGTTAGTCTTATCAATGGCTTATGTGTTGCTGTTGGGCAAGGTCAATTATTTCTTCCTCACACTTGTCTACATCTTAACCTTCATCCTCGCCTACGAGCTGTGGTTGGAAAAAGTTCCTCGTTCCCGAGGAAAGATATGGGCCTTTGCCGTGGGTGAGGCGATCGTCGTCGCTGCTGTCATATCTTTGACGTTCCGTTACCTCTTTTTGATTAGGTTGCCTTGAAGTGGGGTGATCCGTAGGTGCTGGAGGGTTTAGGAATTTTTGCGGGGGAATTGGTGAAATTTTTGACCCCACGGCTTTTATTCGATGTGCTGTGGAGCACACAGCTTGGGATTATAGTAGGGATGCTACCTGGGCTCACCGCCACTATGGGCGTTGCCCTCATGACCACGCTCACCTATAAGTTCGAACCATCTCACGCCATATTGGTGCTCATATGCATGTATGTGGGCAGCATCTTCGGCGGCAGCAGAACGGCCATTTTGATAAACATCCCGGGCACGCCGGCAAATGCCGCCACGACCGTGGACGGCAATCCGTTGGTCAAACAAGGGAGAGCCGGCGAGGCTATGGGCCTCGCTACGACGGCATCATTTTTAGGCTCTGTATTTGGTGTTTTAATGCTTGCTATTTTCACCCCTGTGATTGGAAACATAGCATTGGAGTTCCACTCCTTCGAATATTTTTGGCTTGCCATCTTCGGGGTCACGATCTGCGGCACACTCACAGGTGCCAAAGATCCGCTCAAAGGGTGGATATCCGGCTTTTTCGGCCTTTTGGTGGCTATGGTGGGGATGGAGGGGATGCACGCCTACAGCCGCTTCTCTTTCGGCAGTGTAAACCTCGCAGGGGGCATACAGCTCCTTCCAGCGATGATAGGGATTTTCGGATTCTCCGAAGTCCTCATGGTGATGAAGCAACCGGCGGCCCAGGTGGTGAGCGC
>LGFQ01000047.1 GCA_001508935.1 Synergistales bacterium 54_24 | reverse complement strand
GTTTTTCAAGGTAACGGTCTGGGCGACATCATCAACGCCCTCCATTACGGATACGAGGCTCAACTCTCTGCCGAGATCGCTGGAGCGGAGGGAGATGCCCTCTTGGCGCTTTTGAGCCAACATAATTTGAGCATGGCACCCGAAATGGCGACAGAAGTGGGAAACATATTAAACGACCTTCTTACGCGCGGCGGGCTGGATTCGATGATGTGGACTATATCGCTCATCATCTGCGCCCTCTTTTTCGGTGGGGCTATGGAGGCTTGCGGATTCCTCGAGACAATTGTGGGCGCTATGATGAGCAGGATTAAGACCGTGGGAGGCACAATGGGTGCCGTGATAGTCTCCTGTTTGATATCGAACTTGTTCTTGGGTGATCAGTATCTGTCGCTGGTCGTTCCGGGCAGAATGTTCAAGAAAACCTTTGAAGAAAAGGGACTCGCTCCACGCATGTTATCGAGGGCACTGGAAGATTGTGGCACACTCACGTCAGCGTTGGTGCCCTGGAACACCTGTGGTGCCTTTCAGAGCGGGGCTCTTGGCGTCCCAACCTTAGTCTATGCGCCCTACGCATTCTTCAATTATTTGAATCCGATCGTCTCGGTTGTCATGTCTTACATGAAAATTGGCATCTATTGGAGAACCAAATCCGGAGAAGATGTCGTCGCAAAGGAGTTACCAGACGAGGCTCGAGCTTCTGCGTCTTAAATTATCCTAAGACAGGCGTTTAGACGCCTGTCTTAGAAGGACATATGTGAGGTCAGCGGGGCTCTCTATGAGTGAACTTTTGTTATCTCAATCTGTCGTGCCTTTTTCGAAGTGGATTGCGTGGCCTGTTTTTGGCTTGGGCTTTCTTTTGATCGCAAGAGGAATATACGTTAGCATGCCTCAAGAGATTTTAATCGGTGCGACTTTTATATATGCTTCAGGCTACCGCAAGCGAGTTTTTATATCAGAAGATGGCCTCGTAAAGGAGACGAGACTGTGGCGTCGAACCAGAACGACTGTGCTGCCGTGGTCTGAAATAAAGCATGTAGCCTTGGCGAGGCGCGGTCTTAAAGTCATAGCCTTTTTTGAAAGGGACGTCACCGGTTGGAGAGCGCTCTTCAATGACGAGGACGAGCCGAAACTCAGAACAATTTTACAAAACTACATTCCCGAAGTGGAAATTAGCACTATAGAAGAAAACTGACAGTACGATTACAGGGCAATGAAATGAGGATGAAGGAGGTAATACACGTGAAAAAGGTTGTTAAAGTCGAAAACGCACCGGCGGCGATTGGGCCCTATAGTCAAGCGGTATGGGCAGGGGATTTTCTCTACATTTCGGGGCAGTTGGGCCTCGATCCAAAGACCGGCGAGATGGTGGGCAAGGACGCTGCCGGCCAGGCAGAGCAAGTCCTAAAGAATATCGGAGCAATTCTAAAAGCGCAAAGTCTATCCTTTGGCGATGTCGTCAAAACCACCATCTTCGCGAAAAATATGGACGACTTTCAGGCAGTGAACGAGGTATACGCAAAATATTTCACCGTAGACTGCCCAGCCCGTGCCTTTGTCGAGGTCGCCCGTCTGCCCAAAGATGCACTGGTAGAAATTGAAGCTGTTGCCTATAAGGGATAGGCGCATTTTCGGCTAAATCTGGAGTGGTTGTCGTTTAAGATCGTATAACATATACCGTAAAGTGTTGTCGGGATAGCGTCATACTTGGTTGTTCCACTTGACGTCGCTCAAGGGCAAAACTAAAATTAAGCCGACGAGTTGAGTGCTATAGATTCTTAAGCTTTAAGAGGGAGGTGTTAGCAATGAAATGGCATTGGAGTAAGAGGGTTTTGGCGCTGGTGGTGGTCTTGCTCTTCGTAGGCATTGCAGGCGATGCTGCCTTCTCTCAAGAAAAGGTGATAAAGATCGGCACCCTTTTTCCTCTCACCGGACCTGTGGCCCTGGCGGGGCAGCGCTGTAAGGCTGCGGTGGAGACTGCTGTAGAGGTCATCAATAACAGTTATCCAGATATCAAAGTTCCGCTCGCTGCTCAGGAGGGAATTCTCGGGGGTTACAAGATCGTCTTAGTCCATGCGGATCACCAGGGCAAGCCGGATATCGGCAAAACTGAAGCCGAGCGCCTCTTCGACCAGGAAGGCGTATACGCCATCATAGGAAGCTATAACAGCGCAGTAACAAAGCCAGCGAGCCTCGTAGCCGAGAGAAGGAAAAAACTCTTTATGTGCGGTTGCTCAAGCTCTGCAGAGCTCACCAAGAGGGGGATGAAGTATTTCTTCCGCATGGCTCCCACCGACGAGACCGAGTCGCAGGAGTTCGTAACCTTTGTCAAGTGGCTCAATGAAACGAAGGGAGCCGACCTGAAAACCTTTGGCGTAATTTATGAAAATACCGAGTTCGGCAAACATGCAGCGGAAGAGGCCAAGAAGGCAATCGAAGCGGCGGGATTCCAATATGTGGCCGATGTGGCGTTCAACCCTGGCGCTACAAACCTGAACAGCGAAGTGCAGATGCTCAAGGGCAAAAACCCGGATGTAGTCTTCGGGGCCTGCCTCGGGGCTGATTACATCCTATGGGTCCGCACTATGAAGCAGCTGGCCTGGCTCCCAAAGGTTTGCCTGAACTACTGCTCCGGCTATCAAGATCCTATAATAGCTCAACAACTCGGCCCTGACGGCGATTATTTCATGGGAACCACGGGTTATTCTCCGGAGTTGGCGGAACTGATGCCCGCCGTAGCTCCGGTGGAAGAGATCTATAAGACCAAGATAGATCCTCCCGTTCCCTTCGATAGTGACAGTATCCAAGAGGCTGTAGCCACCTTCGTTTTGGCTCAGGCTATAGACAAGGCCGGCACCTTAGATCCTGACAAAGTCGCCGAGACCTTGTACGCCAACGAGTGGGAATCTCCGCTCTCGCTCGGCGGCAAGGTGGCATTTGCCCCTGGCGGCCAGAACATAAAGGCCATGAGCGTCGTCACTCAGCTCAAGGATGGGGAGTATAGGCGCGTATTTCCTCCAGAGTTGGCGAACTCCGATCCGATCTTTCCAATACCCTCCTGGGATAAACGATAACTCTCATTTTGAGGAGGAAGGGCATCTCTGCGATAGCCCCTCCTCCTCAAAAATATAATAGAGGAGGAAACCCTATGACCCTATTCCTTCAGATTGCCCTTGATGGAATTCTAAACGGCATGCTCTATGCCATTGTGGCCTTGGGCCTTACGCTTATATGGGGCGTTATGGACGTCATAAACTTTGCCCATGGGGAATTTTTGATGATAGCGATGTACGTAAGCTATTGGTTGGGCTTCCTGATGAATATAGATCCGCTCGTCTCTTGGGTCGCTTCCAGCGTCTTTGTGTTTTTACTCGCCTTCGTGACATACAAACTCATGGTAAGTCACTTGGTCGGAAAACCTGCGTTATCCGCCCTCTTGGCTACGTTTGGCCTCTCGATGTTCTTAAAGAATTTATGTCTTAATAGGTTTTCCCCGAATTTTAAGCTTCTACCTGTGACCGTTTTGAGCGGAAAGACCATTCCGGTGGGAAGCTTAATTTTGTCGTTGCCGCAGCTTGTCATTGCCGTATTCTCATTGGCTGTGATCTTTATCGTTTACCGCTTTATAGCCTCTACTCGCATGGGTTGGGCTATCCAAGCCACGGCCATGGATAAGGAAGCTGCCGAACTCATGGGCATCGACACAGAAAAGATCTACGGTCTGGTCTTCGGCCTTGGGGGGGCTTGTGTAGGTATAGCCGGAGGCCTCCTTCCCACCTATATGCCGGTGCACCCTGAGGTGGGAAGTCTGTTTGGCCTTATCGCTTTTATCTGCGTTGCGATGGGCGGATTTGGAAGCATAACGGGTTCACTTTTTGCTTCCCTCCTTGTAGGGTTGGTCGAGGCCTTTGCAGGGTTTTATATCGCTCCCATATTTAAATACGTAGCTGTTTTCGCACTATACTTGGTTATCGTTATGTTGAAACCAAAGGGGCTCTTCGGGTGGTGACACTACATGAGGCATAGACAAAGCGGTTTCGGCCTCGGTTGCACGATCTTCGGCATACTCGCCATATTGCCTCTCATTCCGGGACCCTTACAAGGACCCTTCGCCAAACATGTCCTCGTCATGGTGCTGTTGTTCGCCAGCATGTCTCAGGCCTGGAATTTATTAGGTGGATATTGTGGCCAAGTATCATTTGGACACTCGGTCTTTTTTGGCATAGGAGCCTATGGGGCTGGCATGGCCGTGGTCAAATACGGCCTTACTCCATGGCCAGGTGCATTATTGGGTGCGATAATCGCTTCGATAGTGTCTTTAGTCATCAGTTACCCGTGCTTTAGGCTCAAAGGGCACTATTTCGCCATAGCCACGTTCGCCATCGTAGAAATATTTAACAGGCTTTTCATGGTATGGTATTGGGTCGGAGGAGCTCTTGGCCTCGATTACCCGATCATCGAGGAGGGATGGCGAAACTTCATGTGGTACGAGACTAAAACGCCGTACTATTACGGCGCCTTTGCCCTTTTTGTCCTCGTTTTTTCGACGGCGCGTTGGATCGAGAGGCATCGCATCGGTTACTACATGAGAGCCGTGAGGGACGGCCAAGAAGCGGCTGAATCTTTAGGGGTGAACAGCCCTCAGGTAAAACTGACGGCTATGGCCATTTCTGCCTTTTTGGCAGCCCTGTGTGGGGCATTTTTTGTCCAATATAATCTCAGGGTGGATCCACCTATGGTTATGTCCCTCGATATGTCCATGCGATTCGTGCTCATAACGATCTTGGGCGGGTTGGGAACGTTATGGGGGCCTCTCCTCGGTGCAGCGGTTCTTATTCCATTGCAGGAATATACGAGGGCCATATGGGGCGGCCTTGGCGGCGGCGTGGACTTGATCATCTTCGGCCTCCTTATAATCGTCATCGTAATAAGACAACCGAGGGGCTTAATGGGGTTCGTATCGTGGGTTGTTGGGCACAGGGCACGAGCCCGGGGAAGGGGGTAGAGGATGGCTCTCCTTGAGGTGCGAGGATTAACGATGAAGTTCGGCTCTCTCCTGGCCAATCACGACATCTCTTTCGATGTAGAAGAAGGCTCTATAACGGGCCTCATAGGACCCAACGGGGCCGGTAAAACGACGCTCTTCAACTGCATCTCAGGCGCTTATAAGCCGACCGCAGGGAAGGTGCTATTCGCGGGTTCTGATATAACCGGATGGCCTCCTTATCGAGTGGCTCGCTTAGGAGCGGTGAGGACTTTTCAGGTAGTGCGTCCGCTAAACGATATGAGCGTCTTCGACAACGTATTGGTGGGGGCTTTTTTGAGGGAACGAGACCTGACTTCGGCTTTAGACGTGGCTGAGTGCTCTTTGCGATTCTGCCACTTAGAGGACTACAGAGACAAACTGGCTGGGAATCTTACGATAGGTTTGAAGAAACGCCTCGAGTTGGCGAGGGCCTTAGCCACTCAGCCAAAACTTTTGATGTTGGACGAAGTGATGGCTGGTCTTTCGGGGGCAGAGCTAAAAGAAGCCATGGAGCTTCTGAAGGAGATAAAGGCCCAAGGCGTCACGCTGTTGGTGGTAGAACACGTGATGGAAGCGTTGATGCCCATAGCCGATAAAGTGGTGGTCCTGGATGGTGGAGTCAAAATAGCAGAAGGTCCGCCTCGAGAGATCGTGGAGAGCGAAAGAGTTATAGCCGCATATTTAGGCGAGAAGTTCAGCAGGCGACTTAAGGAGCTGAAGACGTAATGGCAGACCCGATCCTCAAAGTCACCGATGTGTGTGCCGGTTATGGTGGCGTACCGGTATTGCACGGCATATCTTTAGAGGTGTGTGAGGGCGAGCTCGTTGCGATCGTGGGAGCAAATGGCGCCGGGAAGACCACTACAATGCGCACCATAGCTGGGCTCATGCGCCCCACGAGAGGCAGTGTGGAATTTTACGAGGAAGACGTGACGGGGCTTCCCGCCCATGTTATGGTAAAAAAAGGGTTGACTTACGTCCCAGAAGGCAGAAGGCTTTTTCAGAAGCTCTCAGTGAGGGAGAACTTGGAATTGGGAGCCTTTACCGAGAGAAATAGAGATGTTATAGAGGAACGCTTGGCCAGAGTTTACGATCTCTTTCCCATACTGAAAGAGAGGTCGGACCAGAAGGCTGAGACGATGAGCGGGGGCGAGCAGCAGATGCTCGCCATTGCAAGGGGGCTCATGAGTGCGCCCAAGCTGATACTTCTTGATGAGCTGAGCCTCGGCCTTCAGCCGAGCCTCGTAGAGCGCGTGTTGCGAGCCGTCACCGAAATAAGACGCTTTAATGTCACGGTGTTAATGGTAGAGCAGCGCGTCTTGGAGGCGCTCGAGATCGCCGACAGAGGTTACGTAATACAATCTGGGCGAGTAGTTATGTCCGGCCCGTCTGGTCAATTATTGAACAGTGAAGAAGTGAAGCGAGCATATCTCGGCATATAGGGGGTTTGTTCTATGAACTATAGATCTCCATCGCAAGTAGCAGCGGAGGCGTGTCGCCTCGCCCAGAACAAGGTCTCTCTCTCCATAGGACAGATGCTGTTGTTGGGAATACTGGCTGGAGCTTATGTAGCCTTTGCTGCCTGGCTTTATACCGTGGTGACCTGCGATATGACCGAAAGGTTCGGGATGGGCTTCACGAAGCTCGTAGGCTCTTCGGCTTTTACAGTCGGCCTTATGATGGTGATAATCGGCGGGGCCGAGTTGTTCACGGGCAACTGCATCATGCCGTTGGGAGTAATGGCGGGGTATTGTTCCGTTTCGCAGATGCTTCGCAACTGGATTTGGGTATTCGTGGCAAATTACATAGGCTCTGCGTTAGTCGCCGCCTTGATGTATGCCACGGGTCTCTGGGAAGGGACGATCGGCGCAAATGCAGTTAAAATTGCTGCTGGAAAGATGAGCCTGCCGTTCTTGCAGGCCTTCGCCAGGGGCATAGCCTGCAATTGGATCGTCGTGCTCACAGTTTGGATGAGCATGGCTGCTATGGATATCATAAGCAAAATAGGGATCATTTTCTTTCCTATCATGGCGTTTTTGGCCTCTGGCTTTGAGCACTCTATCGCGAACATGTATTTTTTGACGTTTGCCAATTTTATAAAAGGAAGCCAAATGGCGGCTCTGGCCGGTGTTTCGCAAGAAGAGTTGGCGAACGTTACATGGCGCGGCTTTTTTGACAATATGATCCCTGTGACGCTGGGCAATATAGTAGGGGGCGTCCTCTTCGTGGCCTGTTTCTATTTTCTCGTTTATCGAAGAGAGCTCCTCAGCTTATCTAACGAAACCGCCGACCCTTCGTCGCGCAAAAAAGAGGCCAAATCCTGAGGTCTACCTGCGCTTTCGAGCCTGAAAAGACTTACTGCCTCTTGAGAGAGAGGAATTATTGCAAGCTCAAAAGCTTCGTCCAAAGGGGGGCGAAGCATTAGGATGACTTCGGCATCGCTTCGCTTGCAGTAACGAGCGACGATTTTAGCTGCGACGAGAATCGTCGTCTTAAAGAAATGGCCGTAGTGACGAAGAAGAGCAAGGGGCCCCTTATTGTTTTGCGGGTAGATGAGCCAATCTTCCTCAGACCGCAACCCCTCTAATTTGCAGTTTTCGCCTTCGTTGCGGCCTACAATTAAATGCGTCTTAGGCGGTAGCCAGAAATGACGCCCAATTTTGAGGAGTTCGGCGTGGCGAAATGAAACGTCCTCTCCTAAATGTTCGATGAGCCTGCTCAATTTCCTGCTATAATTTTGATCGGTGAGGAGACACCCTCCAGCTGGAGTAGGGTATAACGATATACCCCATGCCTCAGCAAGCCTAAGCTGTTCCTTTCTGCTTCGTCCCCGTATGGCGAGCAGTTGGCTGCGCTTTATCCACCCTGAGATCTCGGGCACCGTGGGTGGGAGCAGTTTAGCTGAAAGCGGCCGCAGGACCATGCCGGCGTAGCCCGAAGCTTTGTCCACCTTCATCAACGCTTCTAAGTTTTGCGACTTCGGGCGCTCGTCCAGCACCTCTCCTGTCGCCAAGAAATCGAATGCGCGTTCCTCCATTAGCTTTCCTGCCATCTCAACCATGAGGGCATGACAATCGATGCAGGGGTTTCTGTGTCTCCCGAAGCCATGCGGAGGGTCAAAGAGGAGGGGCATATATCTCTTTTCGGGCAAGGGCATAATCTCTATGGGATAACCGTAGGTGCTCGCCATGATAAGGGCTGTTTCCGGCGAGAAAAATGGGGTGACGAAGGTTACGCAATAGACCTCCACGCCGATCCTCTTGAGCAACTCCGCTGCGAGTATGGAGTCCAATCCTCCCGAAAAGAGGAGAATGGCTTTTTTCTTTGTTTCCATCGGCAGATCGACCTCCTTTAAGAGCATTACGGCCAAAGGCCTGGTAAAATCTAACGGGAGAATTTAATAGAGGTGAAAAAGATGAGCAAAAGCGAAGAGCTGCGCAACTTTTGTATCATAGCTCATGTAGACCATGGCAAGTCAACCTTGGCCGACAGGTTTTTGGAGTTCACAAACTCCGTAAATTTCAACAAGAGACGAGACCAGATGCTCGATTCCATGGATCTCGAGAGGGAAAGAGGGCTGACCGTAAAGCTTTCTCCCGTGCAGATGCGGTATTCCGCCCGCGACGGCCGCGAATATGTGCTCAATTTGATAGACACACCTGGTCATGTCGACTTCAGCTACGAAGTCTCCCGTTCCTTGGCTGCCTGCGAAGGGGCCTTGCTGGTGGTGGATGCCTCGCAAGGAGTGCAAGCAAGAACTGTCGCTAACGCCTATATGGCCGCATCTCAGGGCCTTGAAATAATTCCAGTCATAAATAAGATAGATCTCCCTCACGCGAGAGCGGAGGAAGTAAAAAGGGAGATCGAAGATATCATAGGCATCGACGCGAGAGATGCCATCCTCGCCTCCGCCAAGGAAGGCATCGGCATCGAGGAGATCCTGGAACGCATAGTGAAGCAGATCCCGCCGCCTGACGGCAGCGTTGATGCCCCCCTTCAAGCGTTGATATTCGACTCCATATACGACAATTATAGAGGGGTCGTATGCTATGTGCGGCTTTTCAACGGGACATTGAAGGTGGGACAGGCGATAAAATTCATGGCCACCGAGCGCATCTATCAGGTGGAAGAGGTAGGCACTTTCCATCCCCATCTCGTGCCCGTCGATGAGTTGGGGCCAGGAGATGTGGGTTACGTGATTGCCAATGTGAAGTCGCTCGTAGAAGCGAGGGTAGGCGACACGATAACCGATGCACTTCGCCCTGCGGAGACCCCATTGCCAGGATATGAGAAGATAAAACCGGTGGTCTTTTGCGGTTTTTACCCCTTAGACAGCGATGACTACGGCAAGCTCAGGGAATCCCTCGAGAAGTTGCAGCTGAACGACGCTTCCTTTACATTCGAGCCAGAGACGTCAGCCGCTCTCGGCTTCGGCTTCCGCTGCGGTTTTCTGGGCCTTCTTCATATGGATATCACTAAGGAGCGCCTGAGCCGAGAGTTCAGCGTGGAGCTCGTGGCCACGGCTCCTAATGTGGTCTACCAGATCGTCTTGTCCGACGAGACGGTCCTAGAGGTTCATCGCCCCTCCGATTTTCCAGAGAGCGGCAAGATCAAGGAGATCAGAGAGCCGTATATACGTCTCACCGTCTTCGTCAACTCCGATTGCGTCGGAAGGGTTATGCAGCTGTGCCAAAACAGGAGAGGACAATTTGTGATTATGTCATACATAACCCAAAACCGAGTGCGGCTCATTTATGACTTGCCGCTTGCAGAGTTCATAGGAGACTTTTATGACAGACTGAACTCGGCCACTCACGGCTTCGCGTCGTTGGACTACGAGCATGTAGGCTTCAGGGCAGACGACCTCGTCAAGGTCGATATACTGATCCATGGGGAACAGGTGGATGCCTTTTCGTTTATATGTCATCGCAACGCAGCTTACCACAGAGCGTTGGCAGTCGTCCAAAGGCTGAAAGAGCTCATCCCTCGTCAACTCTTCGAAGTGGCAATTCAGGCTACTGTGGGGCGCAAAGTAATTGTAAGGCAAACCGTCAGGCCCCTTAGGAAGGACGTGTTGGCGAAGTGCTACGGGGGGGATGTGACGCGAAAGAGAAAATTGCTGGAGAAGCAGAAAGAGGGAAAGAAGCGCATGAAGCAGGTCGGTCGTGTCATGATCCCTCAGGAGGCTTTCCTCGCTTTCTTGCAGATGGAAGAGAAATAAAGGGGTGCGCTGCTGTCGGCGATATCGCTTTAGAGGCGTTTGACTCTCCCGTTTCCGTCTATGTGCACCTGCCATTTTGCGTGAGGAAGTGCCCGTATTGCCCTTTTTACAGCTTCAGAGCCTCCGAAGGCGAAATGGCTCTTTACCTGGACGCCCTGGGGGCGGAGTTTGCCCTCTGGAAGGACCTCTGCGGTAGGCTTCCTATCGTAAATACGCTATACCTCGGCGGCGGGACACCTACGGTTTTGCCGCCGCACCTTTGGGAGCGCCTGATAGGCTTGTTGGATGGGGCATTAGATTTTGGGCCTTGCCTTGAGGTCACAGTGGAGGCGAACCCAGGCTCTCTCTCCCCAGACCATCTGCGCATCTTTAAGGAGTGGCGCATAAATAGGCTCAGCGTGGGCGTCCAGAGCTTCAACGATCATGACCTATCTTGGCTTGCCAGGCCTTACGATAGGCATCAAGCTATAGAGGCCGTAGAAAGGTCTGTATCGGCCGGTTTTGCCGTGAGCGTGGACTTGCTCTTTGGGCTTTACGGGCAGACGCTCAGAAAGTGGTACGAAAGCGTCGCTTTGACGCTGGCTCTCGGCGTTTCTCACCTATCTACCTACCAGCTCACCCTTGAGCCTGGCACACCTTGGGGGTCTTCGCAACCCGAAGGACTGCCGGACGGATATCCCTTCTATAGGTGGATACAGTGGTACTTGGAGAAAAAGGGGTTTATGCAATACGAGATCGCAAGCTTTTCTCTGCCTGGTAAATGGTGTCGTCATAACCTGGCCTATTGGCATGGAGG
>LGFQ01000046.1 GCA_001508935.1 Synergistales bacterium 54_24 | reverse complement strand
GCTCACCAGGATGCGCTCGTAGAGTTTGCGGGCGGAACCGGTCGTGCAGATGCCCCTCACGTTGTAGCGATCCTTGTTCCGCGCGAGATGCTGGAAGACCTTGCGCAGCGCTCCCTCCGGGTCGCCGTGCGTGCTAATGTAAATTTTATCGAGTAGAGCCCCGCTTTCCATGTCTATGACGGCCGCCTTTGTGGTGGTCGAGCCTCCATCCACACCTATCGTCACGTCGCGGGTACCTTTCGAGGGCAGCTCCACAGGCGTATCGGGAAATACGTGCACCTTGTCAAGATAACCCTTAAGCGGCTCGGCGTATAGGCGATGCTCTCTCGCATAAGAGGCGATCTCCCCCATGCGAGAAAAGTCCACTACAAAATCATTTTTTTTCTCCAGGGCCAACAGGGCTGCCCCTATGGCTCCGACGCTCCTGAAGGCCTCCAGGCGCTTCAATTCGACACCGGCCAACTCCTGGACGCGGTGCAGTATAAAGTCGCTCCCGAAGACGCCACCCGTGGCGATAGCTATAGCCTCCTTTTTGAGCTCCCTGGGTCCGATTACGTCGTTTTTGTAGTTGCGCGCCACGGTAGCATAAAGACGAGCCAGGAGATAGGGCCGCTTCGCCCCCTCGTTCTGCTCGTGAATGAGGTCGGACTGGACCACCACCCCACAGCGAGCGTTATAACCGGCGAGATCCTCATACAGGGCGGCCTCGCTCTCAGCCTCCTGGAAGAGCTGCTCTAAAAGTTCCGCTTCGTCATCGGAAGAGTTGGAGTTATTGCCGTAGAGGCGACGGACCTGCTTCTCAAGTAGGGTGCCGGAACCGCCGCCGCACTTGCTGTTGGCCGACCACTCGAGCATCGCCGGCTGACCCTCGATATGCTCGATCCTGAAGAAATATGAATCCTTGGCACCGATGTGGAAGACATATGTGACATCGGGCGCCACCTTGGCCGCACCCTTCGGTATGGTGACGCTGTCGTAATCGAACAACAGGCCATCGAAGACCTTGGGGAATGAAGCCGCACCTATGCCGGTAAAGGCCGTAGAGGCTATGTGCTCCTCGCCTACGGCCTCAGCAACGTCTCGCCATAAAGCCAAAAGACAGCCCAACGGATCGCCGAAGTGAGGAAGACTCCTCGGCACATACACTACACGGCCTCCTTCGCCCACAACGGCACCGTGCACTGCAAAAGAACCTATATCGAAGCCTACATAGAACTTGCCCATTTCCCTTCCCTTCTTTTCGTCAATGCCTATGATGCCCATCATGAACGGGATGGGCGGATACGATATATTATAATGATGTTAGCCTACGATTGAGCATTTATCTTCGGCCTTTGGAGTATACTCGCGCTTCGCCTCGGCTTGGAACGAACTAAAAAGCGCGAGGGCTAACGGTGAATCCACAATGCAAGAAGGTGTAAGGGTACGGAAAGTTCGATCACGGCCTACCGCAGCGTAAGGCAAATCGAGGAAGAGTTGCGCGCCATCGCGAAGAGACCCGCCATATTTGTGGTTCCGACGGACGACGATGCCGATATCCTATCGGCGATATTGGAGGCCGAAAGTCCCCATCGTGAAAGGGCTCGCATATGGCAATGGACCGACATATACAAAAAGACCTGCGAAGCGCTTAAAAAGAAAGGCATCAGATGGCGCAGGCAGGTCGACCCCGCCGAGAGGTGGCTCATCGTTCAGTCTCTATGGGCAAAACTGTCATGCAGCGAAGCTTTCCCGCCGACGGCGCGCAGACCCGCGATGGTCAAAGAATTCGCCTCGTCCCTCAGGGAGCTGCTCCGAGAGGAGATCACCTGGGAAACGTACAGAAACGTCACGGGCTGCAAAGAGCCGTGCGAAGGCGGCCCCTGCGCAAAATTCGACGAGGTCGAGGCGTGGCTGTGCTGGCTCCTCAGAGAATACGAACGGTATCTGCAGGATAGAGGCTTGGCCGACAGCGCCCAGGTCGCCACGCTGACAAGAGAGCTCCTCCTCGCAAATTCAAGACGCCTCTCGCCTGCCGTTAGAAGATATACCTGGGCCTTCGTCGGTTTCATGAGCTTCACCCACGGCCAACTCGAGCTGGTAAGGAGCTTGCTGAAGTTCGACGCGCACCTTTGCGTCTTCATGCCAGAGAGCGGCACCGGAGCCTACAGCGCGGCCGATCAGCTCGAAGGCATCATGAAGAAAGAATCAGACCCAGTCCCTCCGCCGAAGTGTATAGAGATATCCGGCGCAACCGATCGCCTCGCCATAGAGACGGCGTTGAGGGAGCTGCTGCTCTGGTCCCTCGGCAAAACCGCGTGGGAGGGTGAGCCATTTCCAGGATGGGAAAACGTCGGGATATTGCTGCCTCAAGACGACCTCCCGACGGCAAAAGAGGCCTTGGCGCGCTTTCGAATACCGTACCAGCTCAAAAGTGGCCTGTCGGTCTCGCAGACGCCATTTTGGTCGCTCTTGAGCCGGATATTTGCCGCCGCCAAGGAGAACTGGCCCGCTCGAAAGACATCTTTCCTGCTGGCAGACCGCTTCCTCTTGGGCGAAAGCTTCCCCTTGAGCGAGGCGGCGCGCGAGGCACCATCGGGGGAAGAGGGATGGAAGGCATTCTTGAAAGATATACCTAAAGGAGTGGAGATTTTCGATGCCTTAGTCTCCTTCTGGAAGACCATAGGCGATGGCGGCCTGCCGGAAAAGCTTTTGGAGGCCCTTTCGAAACTCATAGGCGAGCACCTGGGGGTTTTACACAAGGCGAGCGACCTGGCCGGAGAGGACGTCGCGTTGGACGAGAGCGTGCGCATGCTCGCGTCTTCCTGTGCCGAGGCGGAAAAGTGGGCGCTCGAGCACGGGGTGAGCGGTGAGGCCACGGATACGGCAAATCGCGCGCTCGCCGGCGACCATGCGATCGAGTTTTTGAGGACGTGGTCGGAGGAGGCGATCCTCCTGCCCCCGCTCCGGCGGAGAGGGGTCCTCAACGTATACGTGGACTCCCCGCCTGTCCTCGCCCACCACCAGGCTTGGGTATTGCTGGGGGCCGGTGGTGATCGTTGGCCCGGCAAGCTCCGCGAGTCGCCGATATTGCCGGACGAGCAGAAGCAAGTCTTTCACGACCGCAACCTCGGGCTTTCTCCTACACATCTTCCACTCCTAAACGAGAGGAGGGAACAGCGGCACGCGCTGTTCAGAAGGCTTTTAGCGGCGGGAGACGAGGTCGTCTTCGCGGTGCGCCCGCTCGCAGATGCGGAGGGTCACCCGATTCCGCCATCGCCCTTTTTCGAGGAGGCTGTGCGCGTAGAAACACCGTGGGTTTGCCTTGCACGCTCCGTAGAGCGCCCATCGAGCCGCGCGCTGCTTCCGGCTCGAGAGATGCGCTTTTCTGGCGTAGAAGCGGCCGCTGACGTGCCGAGCAGGGGGCGAGCGCTCCCACAGACCTTTCCTCCTGCGCGCACGAAAGAGGCCTATTTGGGCGATGTGGACGAATGGAAGGGCTGCCCTTTCCGCTACGCTGCAAGCCGCCTCTGGAGCATAAAAGAGGAAACCCATTCCGGATTCGACCCAAAGTTAGGAGGAAGCTTGCTCCACGAGCTGTGGAAACGCCTCTGGGAGCAACGCTTCCGGAGCGGCGAAGCGCTGTCGGACCTCGTGGAGGCGCTGTGGGAAGAGACGGCGCGCTCGTTTTACGAGGAGGTTCTGTCGCGATACAGCCTCTACGGGCGTCGCCTTTTATACCAAGCGCAGCGCTTGGCGCGCTTGCAGGACTCGCTCGAAAGCCGCCTGGCGCCACTGCGCCGAGACCAGATGCGGGAATATCCGCTGCCCGAACTGGAAATAGACGGCGTCCGTTTCAAGGGAAGGGCCGACAGGATCGAGCTTTTGACCGATGGGAGCGCGGTGATCCTGGATTACAAGTCGGGAAGGAGCGACTCTTACAGAGATTCCGTCCAGCTTTCCGCTTACGCCATAGCGCTCGAAGAGACAGGTGTGAGCGTGGCCGGCTACGCCTATCTCTGCCACAAAGACGGATCGATCTATGGCCACTTCGCCGACCCCAAGCTGGCAAAAATCTTCGGCCAAGGAAGGAAGAAAATTTCACTGAAGGATAAAATCGACGAGGCGAGAAGCGTCTTAGAGAGTATGGCCAATGGGATAGCTTCGGGGCTATTCTCGCCAGACTATACGTCAAAAAGCTGCCGGGATTGCGGCTACAAAGCCCTGTGCAGAAGAGAGGAGATCGTGCGTGGAGGCGACAACGATGAGTAACAGCGCGCTCCTCGCCCTCTTGCGAACCGCCACGCCCTCCCAGCGCGAGGCGATCACCTCAAACAAACCCTCCATAGTGGTGAGCGCAGGTGCTGGCACAGGAAAGACCAGCACGTTGGCGTGGCGGTTCGCGTGGCTCGTGGCCACGGGGGAGGCCAAGTGCGACCAGATACTCACCGTGACCTACACGGAGAAAGCAGCGCTCGAAATGGCCTTGCGCATAAAGGCTACCCTTCGCTCGTGGAAGGAAAGCTTGAAGGCGACAGGGGAAAAAGGCGACAACCTTTTCGCACTGAGGCTCGAGGAAGCCGAGCGCAAGATCGAGGAGGCCACTATATCGACGGTCCACTCCTTCTCCATGGACCTGATCCGCTCCGCCGGTTCCACCCGCGGAACGGAATCGCATAGAGTCCCATCCATGCCCGAAGAAGAGGAGTTTTGGCGCTCCGTCGAGGAGGCGCTTGACGCGCTGGATTCGGAGTGGTTCGCCGCCAGACTCAGAGACGAACGAAGGGAATGGGCGACTTTGTTGAAGGAGCCGGATTTCCTTGACGTGCTCGAGGAATTCGGCACCGCTTCTATGATCGCCTTCGCCAGAAGCGCGATCGGCCTATTCTCAAGCCATGGCAGCTATCCCGACGACCTCTGGCTCGACGAGGCTGCGCTCGTCAAAAAGGACGAGGCCTTGGCATCCGATAGCGCAATGGCGGACAACCTCGCAGCGCTGCTCGACGAAGGTGATCGCGAACTCGACAGGAGGTTTCGCCTGGCACTCGCCAAGGCAGCGGCGCTCCTCTGGGCCGTTTGGGAAACCCAAAAGGAAAGCGAGCAGTGGCTCTCTTTCGACGACATGATCCGTTACGCCAAGGACATCATCGAAGAAGACCCATCCCCCGTAAGGCGCTTCAAGGCCGTATTGGTGGACGAGTTTCAGGACATAAACGGCGTCCAAGGTGCGTTCCTCGAGTCATTGAAGAAATCGAGCGGAGCGAGCCTCTTTCTGGTGGGCGACATAAAGCAATCCATATATCGCTTCCGCCACGCCGATCCATCGATATTCGCCCGCCAAATCGCCGCGGCGCGCGACGGCGAAGACGGCCTCTACGTCGCAATGAGCGAATCTTTCCGCACTCGCGACGCGCTGCTGGAGGTGATAAACGACCTCTTCTGGTTCATCTGGCGCGATGGCATAGAGGGCCGATCTTCCATCCCCTACGAACCGATCGAGGGAGCGAAGGGGGCGCCCTGGTGGAGCAAAAGGTGCAGCGCCACTGGCGTGAAACCGCTTACAATACTCATCGAAAGGGGCAGCGAGGACACGAAGGCGGAGGAAGAGAGGGAAGCAGCGGCGCGCAAGTTGGGCGCTGCACTATCTTCTTTGAAGGGCAAAGACATATGGGACAAGGAAAAGAGAGAAGCGCGGCCGTGTGAGTGGAAGGACATGGCCATACTTGTGCCCGCGCGGACGTTCTTTCCCGCCCTTGAGCGCGTCCTGAGGGATGAGATGAGGTTGCCCGTGGCGTTATTCAGTGGCATGAGATACTTCTCCCGCTTCGAAGCGCAAGACGCCTCTTCGCTTCTTAAGGTTCTCGCTGACCCATCCGACGACTTAGCTTTGGCGGGATATCTCCTCTCTCCCTTCTCTAAGTTGCCACCGCACAAAGCCATAGACCTCATAAACGAAGGGGCTGATAACGGCGAAAAGGGGAGGCTGTGGAAGCTGCTTGAGATCAGGGAACCGGAGATCACCTCCCACCTCCTTTCGTCAAGAAGGCTGGCAGCGCTCGAAGGCCCCTCGAGAGCCCTGGCGGCGCTCATCGACGAGGCAAGGGCTTTCTACGCGCTCCCCGTTCATATGCGCACCGGCGCCATGCTCGCCCTGCAAAGGGCTGTAGACATCGCCCACGAATATGAAGCGGCGTTGGGACCGAGCTTGGAGGGATGTGCCGCATATCTGCACGAGGCTACGCGGGAGGGGTTGAAGGCGGAGGAGGTAAACGTCGACCTCGAAGCGGAGGACGCGATCAAAGTGCTGACGGTTCACGCTGCGAAAGGGCTCGAGTTTCCCGTGGTGGCGGTCTTCGGCCTCGAAAGGCACTTCGCCGCCCGCCAGGGGGAGAGCCTCTTCCCGTCGATCCCTCTGTTCGCCTCCGGAAGCCGCTTCCCGGACCGCTGGGGACAAAAGAATGACCCCGTCTCCAAAAAGGCGCACCGCCTCATCGAAGAGAGAGAGGGATCGGAGGAGTGGAAGCGCTTATTCTACGTCGCCTGCACCAGGGCCCAAGACGCTCTACTGCTCTGCGGCATCTGGCCAAAAAAGGGAGGAGGCCCAAAGGAGGGCACGTGGCTCCACCACGTCTTCAATTGGCTTGACTCCAAAGGGGAAAAGCTCGAGGACTACGACTCCTTCGACGATGAGGGCACCCGCGCAGAGAGGGCAGGCAAAAAGATGCCGCTTGAGCGATCCGTCGCCCTGGCGCTGCCGGGGCAAAGAGGCGGAGCGTTGGAAGTCTTGAGCGCTACGGCTTTTTCGACGTTCAGGTATTGCCCCAGGGCCTTCAGGCTCAAATACAGGCAAGGGCTGCCCCTCGCCTGGGAACTGCCGTCGGAGGAAGGCGCCTCGGGCGGACCTGAGCTTGGAAGCTTGGCCCACTGGATCTTAGCCCGGTGGGATTTTGCACCGGAATCGCTCGATCGCTTCCTTTCAAAAAAGGGTGAATACATCGAGGGCCTGCCGCCCGCCCTGAAAGCCCCCTTTAGCGAAGAGGTATCGCGGCGTCAACTGAGAGAGTGGCTCTCGGGACTTGCGGAAGGGGAACTGGGGCAGCTTTTGCGCCAAAGGCTCAGCCTGGGCCTTCTGCGGCGGGAAGTGCCGTTTCGGACGCGCGTGGGTGAAACGACACTCGTGGGCATCGTGGATGCCCTCTGGGAAGAGGAGGGTCGCATCCACATCTGGGACTACAAGATAACGTCCCTGGAGAACGCCCCTATGGAACTGTACGCCGAGCAGATGCGTTTTTACGGCTTGGCTTGGCACCTGCTACACCCCGGCAGAGCCGTGAAATTAGGGCTTTGCTTTTTGAGGGAGGGCAAGACGGAGTTCTTAGAAGGCGTAGACTTCGAAGAGATAGAGGAAGCGGTGCGGGAATCCGCATGTGCGGGGGCGAACGGCCCCTTTTCCCCCGCACATGCCCGTTGCGGCAGTTGTCCTTGGCGAAACTTCTGCTTCCGGGAAGCCGCTACGGCCGGAGGGCGAGCCTAAACCACCGGCGTCTTCAGCGTCCCTATGCCTTCTATAGAAACCTCGATCACATCACCGCGCTGCAGCGGGCCCGCCCCCTTAGGCGTGCCCGTCAACACCACATCGCCGGAGAGAAGCGTCATAAAGGACGATATATAGCTCAAGATGAACGCCACGGGGAAAATCATATGTGCGGTCGAGGATTCCTGGCGCACTTCCCCGTTTATGCGCGTCCTGAGCATCACATTCTGAGGGGATAGATCGGTCTCGATCCACGGTCCAAGGGGGCAGAAGCAGTCGGCCGACTTGGCCCTCACCCATTGGAGGTCCGTCTTCTGGCAGTCCTTGGCCGTTATGTCGATCGCGCAGCTGTATCCGAGGACGTAATCCAAGGCGTCGCTTTCGCGGACTTTCTTCATCGTCCGCCCTATGACGACCGCAAGCTCCCCCTCGAAGGCGAGCTCCTTTGTGAACGACGGATATGGTAGGGATTGTTCCGGATCGGCAAGGGCATTGGCCGCCTTCAAAAAGAGGCCCGGCTCTTTGGGCAATTCGTCAGCGGGCGTAGGCTTAGCGGGGTCTACGTAGTTTTTGCCCACGCACACGATCTTTGGGGCTTCCGCCGGAGCCTTGAGCGAGACCTTCGCCAAGGGGAACCTGTCACCCGTAAAATCCCCGCCCAAACCATCCGTAACGCGAATCGAGTCCCCCTCAAGGACGCCCCACAGGGGCCTTTCCTCTCCAGAGACCACAAAGCGCACCAGCTTCACCTGAATTCACCTCCGTTTTTCACGTTATAAATCAAGGGCAGATACGACACACTTTACGACGCCATCATGTGGGCAAAGACTTTAGCTTCGTTGACCATATGTTCTATGACGGCGTACTCGTTTGGTTCGTGGGCGACGTTCGCCTCTTGAGCCCATACGGCGGCGGGAATCCCGGTACGGCGGAAGAACGCCGCGCACGTCCCCCCTCCCACACCGCCTATGACCGGCTTTATATGCAAGACGTCCCCTACGGCGGCTTCGAGCAGTTTCACCACCGGCGCGTCTACAGGGGTCACGGGAGCCGCGTCGGTGCGCTGAAGTATATCGTACGATATCTTCGCTCCGCTCTGGTTCGAGACATCCCGGCACACCTGATCCGTAACCTTCAAAACCGCTTCATTCCCTGCGCTGGGCAATATCCTGCAATCGAAGGCGAAGATCTCCCTTCCGGGGATGGTGTTGACATTCGATACGTTGGCTCTCCTCTTAGTGGGCTCAAAGGTGGAGACGGGGGGCGAAAACAGCCGGTCCTCCTCCGGGAAAGCGCGCCGATATGCCTCGTCGAGCGCAACGGAGAGTTGGTTTGCCGCGCGGCAGGCGTTCAACCCGTCCTCCGGGCGGCTGGCATGGGCTTGTTTGCCCAAGACGCAGAATTCGAGCCACAATATCGCTTTCTCTGCGACTTCGATGAAGTCCCCTCTTTCGTTCCCCACGTCGGGCACAACCACGAGATCGTCCGGTCTGAAGAGTCCCAGGGAAATCAGATGCTGAATGCCGTACGCGCTACCCATCTCCTCGTCCGCCACGAAGGCCAAGCATATATCCCTCGCCGGCGTCACTCCGGACCGCTTCAGGGCATAAAGCGCATAAAGGCTCGCCACGAGCTCCTGTCCGTTGTCGTTGGCCCCCCTGCCGAAGACCTTTCCATCCTTTATCAGACCCTTGAACGGATCCGTATCCCATAGGGAGCGATCGCCCTCCGGCACGACGTCCATGTGCGTCACGATCCAAAGCCTCTCGCGCTTGGTTCCTTCGAGCGTGACGACCAAATTCGGACGATCCCCGCCAGGCGAAGGCGCATCGTACCGCTCCGGAGAAGGTAGGCCCATCTCGCAGACGATTTCGGCTATCGCCTGAGCCTTGGCGCGTTCTCCCTCTCCCCCGCTTGCAGGAGAAATGGCGGGTATTTCGACCAATCTGCAGAGCGCCTTTGCCATCTCTCCTTCCATAGCATCGATTTGACGATACAACTCTTCCAAAATCTATTCCTCCTTGATCGTAAAAGCGAACCCTTTCAGCTGAAGAGAAAATCCCTGCCCTTATAGATATAATCGACGCCCGACCATACGGTTAAAACCATGGCGATCCACATGGCGGGCACTCCCCCTGGAAGGTTTAGGATCACAAGGCTTATAGCTATAATCTGGCTTATGGTCTTGGCCTTGCCTCCCCAGGAGGCGGGGATCACCACGCCCTCGGCTGCGGCCACCATGCGCAGGCCTGTCACCATGAACTCTCGCGACACTATGACCACCACGATCCAAGCCGGAAGGCGTTGGAGCTCGACGAGCGAGATCAGCGCCGCCGTCACGAGTATTTTGTCAGCCAAGGGATCGATGAACTTGCCCATGTTGGTGACCAGGCCGTGTTTGCGCGCTATATACCCATCGGCCGTATCGGTAAGGGCGGCACCTATGAAGACGAGCCCTGCCACCAGATCGCCATACCCTACGTCCAAGCCCAACGGCGCAAGCTCACGCACGGGGGAGTTTATTCTGAACGTGAGGATGACCATGACCAACGGCGCGAGGAAGATGCGCGACAAGCTCAGCATATTTGGGAGATTCAGACCGGCCAACAGGGGCACCTCCATCAAACGACAAGCTTTCCGTAGTCACAACCTGCCTCAATGAAGGCACGCGAGCCATGACGAAGAAATTATACTATATTTAACGCCTTAAACATCTCTTGCAGATGGCCTCGGTTGAGGTTAACCCCTTATCGGAACGTCGGGAAAGGCCTCTGCGACGCGCGCTCTCTCCGGCGAAGCGGTGCCGACGAGCGCAGGATCCAAGGCGAGGCGCGTGTCGACGAGTTGGATGACCCAACGACCCGGTTCAACCTGGCGACGCACCATACGGAGATCTTCTTCGTCCATGAGGTGAGGCACATAAGTGGTGCGAAACTCCACATCGATAGAAGAGCTCTTCAAAAGCTCCACGGAGCGCTTAACTGATTCCACATCGACCGCTTTGCCGGTAAGGCGCTCGTATTTGTACCAAGGGCCCTTGATATCCATAGCCACGGCGTCTATCAATCCCTCGTTCAACAATTCCCCGATCGCCGATGGGTTGCTGCCGTTCGTGTCGAGTTTCACGGCCAAGCCAGCTCCCTTGATGCGGCGAAGGAGGGAAGGGAGGGAACCGTGAATCGTAGGCTCGCCTCCGCTCACCACCACGCCGTCCAAAAAGGCAGCGCGCCTCTCTATATCATCCAAGATCGCCCCGACGTCGAGCTCCTCTGCGACCCCCAAGGCCAGGGGCCCGTTATGGCAGAAAGGACAACGCCAGTTGCATCCCTTGGTGAATATCACCGCCACGACATGCCCGGGCCAATCTATGAACGATGTGGAGATATAGCTGCCGATGGGGGGCAACTTCAATGGACCGCCACCCTGAATCTATCTTTGAGCTCGCCGCGCTTGCCGGCATTCCACGAGGATATGCGCGTATAATAGCCGGTGATCCTGGTTATGCCGTCGACGTCGGAAGAACCGCAGGAATTGCACACATCGAGCAGCCCACGCGTCACCCGCCCACAGGCGTTGCAGATTGTGAACTCCGGGCTGAACGCGACCTGGGCGTTATCCGAATGTGAAAAGACCTTCCTAACGAATGAGGCCAAGGCCCGTTCGTCGGGGCGACGTTCCCCCATCCAAATATGGGTGATGGCGCCGGCCTTGATCATCGGGTGGAAGCGCCCTTCCTCTATCACTTTGTCTATGGGATCCATCGGCACATCGTAAGGGATGTGCGTGCTGTTGGTGTAGTAAATCTCACCCGTAGAACGATTTCCTCTCACTATGTAAGCAGCTTCAGGGAAACTTTTGAGGTCGAGCTTGGCGAATCTGTAGGACGTGCTCTCGGCTGGCGTCTGCTCCAACACGACCTTAAAGCCGCACCTTTCCGAAAGCTCTTGACATTTGAGGTCCATGAACTTCACGATCGAGCGCGCGAGCTCTCTCGCTTTCTCG
>LGFQ01000045.1 GCA_001508935.1 Synergistales bacterium 54_24 | reverse complement strand
GGCAGCGCCCCAGGTACATGTCCAGGATTAGAGTGGACCTCTTCTTTTACAACCTTGTTTCCATCGATCTCGACGAGTCTAAATCCTGGAGCGTGGCCGAAATGGGGACATACCGCATCTTTATAAGTAGCTATCATCACTTTCATAGCGTTATCACTCCTGATCTATTGTTTTTTGACCCTCGTGGCTATGGTTTCCCATATTCGCTCGATCTCATTTCGTATGCTTCCTTTGGAGTACTCTGCCACCGGTACCCCCTTAGATATAGCTTCGACGAAGGCTTCGTCGAAGGGAAGTTTACCGACCAATTCTATGCCTCGCTGGCTGCAGTATCTTTCGATCTCACGGCCTATTTCCTCATTTAAGTCGTATTTGTTTATGCAGACCGCGGCTGGAATGCCAAAGTGGTTGCACACCCCCACCGCGCGTTCCAAATCGGAGACCCCTGACATAGTGGGTTCAGCTACCAGTAAAGCCATGGCGGCTCCCGAAAGGGATGATATGACTGGGCAACCTATACCTGGCGGTCCATCGGTGACAATGTACTTTAAAGCTTTCTCTTCGGCCAATGCCTTGGCTTTCTGCCTTACTAAGGCCACGAGTTTTCCTGAGTTTTCTTCTCCGGGAATGAGCCTCGCGTGAACCAAGGGACCATACCTGGTCTCCGACACGAACCAATAGCCCGATAGGACGTCTTCCATCACTATTGCACCAGCTGGGCATGCATGAAAACAGAAGCCGCACCCTTCGCAGGAGAGGTGATCGACCTTAAAGTCTCTTATTGCACCGAACCGACACAGTTCCTGGCAAAGGCCGCACTCGTTGCATTTTCCCTCTTCGATGCGAGCCTTCTTCCCGCTCCAAAACTCACCTTTATCCACAACCGTGGGGAAAAGGACGAGGTGGAGGTCGGAAGCGTCTACGTCGCAGTCTGCTAAGACCTTGCTCTCGCCAATGGCAGCGAACGACGCCGCTATGCTGGTTTTTCCTGTGCCGCCTTTACCGCTTATTATTACAATTTCGTTCATAAAGTTTTCCTTCCTCGGCGTTTAGGCGTTATATGCGACATAAAGCTGACCTCTCTTGAGCGCGTCGAAGAGGTCTAAAAAGGCATTGCGCCATCGCGTCTCCCTTTCTACCAAGGGAATGCCCTTGGAGTAGAGAGTGGCGATATCCCTGTCAAAGGGGATCTTTAACAACACGGGTATTTCGCTCTCGCGGCAATATTCCTCTATCAGATTGTCACGCGAAAGGCTCGCACGATTGATTATAACCCCACAAGGGATGCCCAGATCTCTTGTCATCTCCACGGCCAGCGAAAGGTCATTCAATCCAAAAGGGGTAGGCTCGGTTACTAAAATGGAGTAATCACTCCCTTTTACCGCTTCTACCACCGGGCAAGAGGTGCCCGGAGCCACGTCGATTACAACGTCCTTTTGCCGGTCGGCATAAGTTTTAACTTTCCTTATTACAGGCGTAGGCATAGGCTCTCCGATATCGAGTCTTCCTTGGATAAGTTCCAAATTTCCGCGATATCCTATTTCAACAACACCTACCTGCCTATTAGCTTCTACAATAGCCGATTCTGGACACAAATAAGAACAGGCGCCACAGCCGTGGCACAGCTCTGGGAAGACCAACACCTTATCCGAAATGACAGCTATGGCATGGTAGGCACATACCTCTGCGCATCTGCCGCAATGACTGCACTTATCGGCGTCTATTTGGGGGGTGGGGATATACACGGGCTCTGCGCTTTCGATAGGCGCGCGCACAAATAGGTTGGCATTTGGCTCTTCTACGTCACAGTCCAATATCTGTATTGAAGCATGCTTGCTTACGGCCAAGGCTAAACTCGTGGCTACCAGCGTCTTCCCTGTACCGCCCTTGCCGCTTGCTATGGAGACGATCACATCTCCACCCCCTCGCGTGGATTTACGGGTTTTGCTACCATCGCCGCCCTAATCTTCAGAAGCTAACTCATCAATACGACGGTTTATCTCAGAAAGTTGCTGCTTCAACGCTTCTGCTTGATCTTTAAGTTGTCTGAGCTCTTCTTCCTTGCCCGGCGGTTGGGGCGCAACCCCTGACATACTAACGCCTCTGCGCATCCCGAAGCCGCCCATGCCTCGACCCATACCTCTGCCGAACCCTCCGCCCATCCCGAAGTGAGGAGGGGCGTCGGGGGCAGATATAGGCGCAAGCCTTCCCTGCTTAAAAGACAGAATGGCGTCCCTCACCGTGCCGGAAACGCCTGTGATTACCCGCACTCCCGCGGCTGATAGGACCTCATATGCGTTGGGTCCACAACTTCCCGTGAGCACCGCCTGGACCGCTTTGTCTGCGATCATTTGGGCGGTGCTTATGCCAGCTCCTCCTGAAGCGACTGCGCTGCTGTTTTCTATAGCCTCAAATTGCATAGAATCGGTGTCTGCGATGACGAAGTATGGAGCGCGCCCAAAGCGTGGATCCACTATTGCGTCCAAATTAGGTGCTGTTGCCGATATGGCTATCTTCATGGCCTCCTCCTCTACTTTTCCTCAAGTTCTCTGACGCGGGCTTCGATGGCATCGAGCTGTGCCTTCACGGCATCGGCTTGAGCCTTAAGAAACTCGAGCTCCTGTTCCTTGCCCATGGCCTGAGGGTAAGGAGCGCTCGGCGCATACCCCCATTGAGGGGTATAGCCTGACCACATCCACGGTGCAGCGCCGTAGCCCCATTGAGGCATATAGCCTCCGTAAGGCGTCCCTGCAGCGCCGCTAAAAAAGTACCAGCACCGAGGAAGGCCACCTCTGCCCATTCCGACATACGGCCATGGAGGAGTCCATCCCCGGAAGCCAAACCCGTAACCACCTCTGCCGAACCCCTTAGGCATGTCTTACGCCTCCTTTATAACTAATGATATTCATTATCAATAATGATTATACTGAAGAGCCCCGCCTTGTCAAGGTTGCACGAAGGGCGGGTTTATGCTATTTACATAAGAAGCACAAAACCTCCGAGCCTGCTCTGCCTAAGGGCGATTCGCCTATGGCGTCAGGCCGATAGGGCGTCTTTGGAAACGGAGATGTCCTCCCGTGTTTGGAAAGGAGGGAATAATATGCCTTCTCTTGCGGTCCTCATCGCGGACGAAGATCCGATGTTGAGAGCCCTTTATGCGGATTACCTTAAAAGTGTCCCAGGTTACGTGTTGGCCGCAGAGGCCGATTCTGGGAGAGCGCTTGACAGCCTCCTGAGAGCGCAGGCCATAGATCTCGTATTGTTGGACATCTTCCTGAAAGGGTTCGGCCAGGTTGAGGGACTTCGCCGGACGAGGGGCCTTTATCCCAGAGTCGATCTGATCGTCCTTTCCGAGGGGAGGGATCCGGATGTGGTGCGCGGCGCCCTGTGTCAAGGGGCTTTTGACTACCTTATAAAACCCTTTACGTTTCAAAGGTTTAAGGCTGCCCTCGAAGCTTACCGAATTTACAACTTGGGTCTAACGCAGCGCAAAGCAGCGTGGCAACAGGAGGAGTTGGACTGCCTGGTAAGATCATCGATGAGGGCCCGCACAGTTTGTCCCGTACTCGTCCCGCCCAAGGGAGTACAGGTTAAACTGTTAAATGACGCTATGTCGCTGTTGCACACCCTCGACAAACCAGTTTCAGCAGCAGATTTGGGAAACAAACTTAAGATATCCCGCCCCACGGCTCGCAGGTATCTGGAGCACCTCGTCGATTCAGGGGTGGTGGAGGTGGAGTATGCCTTTCGTAGGGTGGGTCGCCCCGTCAAGCTTTATCGATTAAAAATATGAACAATAAGAGCTAAAGCGAGCACAAACATCCAAAAACTTTTAATGGTATTCCCCCTATCGTATTCTTGTAAATGAGATGCTGAGTATATTTCCAAGTTAAAACAATAAGAGGTAGGGGGAATGACGAACTATGCAAATGATTATAGGGGGCAAGAAAGTCAGTTCGAGCGACGGCAAGGTCAGCAATGTTTTTAATCCGGCTACGCAGGAGCTGCTCGATACCGTTCCTGTCGCCACCGAAGAAGACATCGAGCGGTGTTTGGACATCGCTCAAGACGGTAAAAAGTTGTGGGCCGGCACACCCTTGGTCGAGCGTTCTAAGATTCTCCTCAAATATGCAAGTTTGCTCGAAAGCCATAAAAAAGAATTGGCGACATTACAGAGCAAGGATATGGGAAAGCCGTTCTCGCAGTGTGTCGGTGAAGTCGATACGGCCATTATGTTGTTCGAGGGTTTTGTGGAAAGGGCTAAGCACCTATACGGAGAGATTGTGCCCGAGTCTCAACCTGGCGCAGAGAAAGACATACTCTTCACCAGAAGGGAGCCCTTAGGCGTCATTGCCTGTATTCTCCCCTTTAACTTCCCTACAACTCTCTTTGCCCATAAGGTTGCACCGGCCTTGGTCTCAGGCAACGCGGTCGTCATAAAGCCTTCATCGGATAATCCTCTCGTAGTTATACGCCTGACGGAGCTATTGTTAGAGGCCGGCGTTCCGGGGAGCGTGGCCCAGGTGATAACGGGCAGTGGGTCGATGGTGGGGAAGATTTTATGTAGCAGCACAAAGGTTAACGCTATTACGCTGACTGGCAGCACAGAAGCGGGCATCACTGTGATGAGAGATTCCGCAGATGTCCTGCATAGGGTGACACTCGAGCTCGGCGGGAATGATCCGATGGTTATTTTCGCCGATGGAGACTTGGAGTTAGCCGTTAACGAAGCTTACAGCGGAAGGATAGCAAATGCCGGCCAAATCTGTTGTTCTCCCAAGAGATTTATCGTTCAAGAGCCGATAGCGAAAGACTTTGTAGACAAGCTTAAAGCCAAGTTTGGAAAAATTGTTAAGGGCGACATCTTGGATCCTCGCACCGAATTAGGTTGTCTAATCAACGAAAACGCCGCTAAAAGAGTCGAAGAGCAGGTCAAGCTGACAATACAACAGGGCGCCAAGTGCGTTTACGGGGGCAAGAGAAATGGGGCGTTCTTTGAGCCGACCATCCTGGTCGATGTTACCCCAGACATGGATGTAGCAAAAGATATGGAGATCTTCGGACCCGTCTTTCCGATAATCGCCTTTAAAACAGAAGAAGAGGCCTTAACGATCGCTAATAACACTAAATACGGCCTCTGCGCGGGAGTGGTGACCTCAGATATCAATAAGGGTATAAGGTTCATGTCGAAAGTGGAGGCTGGCACAGTTGTGATCAATGGAAACAGCCGTTACAGACACATCGACCACCGCTTTGGCGGTTACAAAATGAGCGGCATCGGTCGCGAAGGCATACCGTGCACGATAGAAGAAATGACGCAAGTAAAAACCTATGTCTTGAAGGGTATTTTAAAATGATTTTTGATATAATAAATAGGGCAGGGCTTTTTCGGGCTAAAAACGCCCCCGCTACTATGAGATGATGCCAGTTTGGGAGAGCGACAGCTCTGTTTGTGGACCAAACGCCGGAGCATTCTGTCCTTAAACCTTGGCGAGGAGGAGGTAGTGCGTAATGAACAACGCCGTGTTCCGCTTTGCGGTTCCCCGTAACGAAGAGGTCCTTTCTTACGCTCCGGGATCTAACGAGCGCATCGAGATCAAAGCGGAGTTGGATCGCCAGAGCAGCCAGGAGGTCGAGATACCCGCCGTGATAGGCGGCAGGGAGGTTCGCACCGGGCGTTTGGGGAAGGTGGTCATGCCGCACGATCACGGCCATGTGTTGGCTAACTATCATAAGTCGGGCCAGCAGGAGGTCGCGATGGCCATAGAGGCCGCCCTCAAGGCCAGGACGGAGTGGTCTAAGCTCTCTTGGGTCGACAGAGCTTCCGTCATGCTCAAGGCGGCTGAGCTCATCAGCAAGAAATATCGCCATCTCGTCAATGCCGCTACTATGTTGGGCCAGAGCAAAAATGCATATCAAGCCGAGATAGACGCAGCTTGCGAAAGCGCAGACTTCCTGCGCTTCGGGGCATACGCCGCTTCTTACATCTATGAGTGGCAGCCCTCCTCCGGAGGCGATTGTGTTAACAGGGTGGAGTATCGCCCTCTGGAGGGTTTCGTCTTTGTGGTTTCACCCTTCAACTTTACGTCCACTGCTTTGAACTTGGTCGCCTCGGTCGTGCTCATGGGGAATGCAGTGGTTTGGAAACCTGCCACGACATCCTTGTTGTCCAATTACTACCTCATGAAGGTTTTTAAGGAGGCGGGCATTCCCGACGGGGTTATAAACTTCCTGCCCGGCCAGGGGTCGGAGATAAGCGAGGTAGTGCTTAAAGCTGCGGGTTTCGCCGGTTTGCACTTCACCGGCTCAACGGATACATTCACAGGGCTGTGGGGCAAAATAGGACAAAACCTCAAAAATTACCGCAATTACCCCAGGATCGTGGGCGAAACAGGGGGCAAAGACTTCGTCTTGGCCCATCCTTCGGCCGACGTCGAGGAGCTGGTGACCGCCTTGGTCCGCGGGGCTTTCGAATATCAGGGGCAGAAATGCTCTGCGGCATCGCGGGCTTACATCCCACAGTCGCTTTGGGGAAGAGCGAGAGAGCTGTTGGTGGAGTGGACAGAGGGATTGCCAATGGGGGATGTCCGAGACTTTGGGAACTTCGTCAACGCCGTCATCGACGAGAGCTCTTTCTACAAGATCATGGACTACATAGAAAAAGCGAAGAATTCCGCCGATGCGAAGATCCTCACAGGCGGCTTTGGCGACAAGAGCAAGGGGTATTTTGTGCGTCCCACCGTAATCGAAGTGAAGGATCCGCATTTTGTGACCATGGAAGAGGAGATCTTCGGCCCCGTTTTGAGCGTCTATGTTTACGAAGATAGCGCGTACGAAGATGTCCTCAAACTATGCGACGAGACCTCGCCTTATGCCCTCACCGGCGCCGTGTTCGCTAAAGATCGCGATGCGATAGCGAAAGCGTATGATGCCCTGCGCTATGCGGAGGGCAACTTCTACATCAACGACAAGCCCACCGGAGCCGTGGTGGGGCAGCAACCTTTTGGCGGTGCCAGGGCCTCGGGCACCAACGATAAGGCCGGAACGCACTTTAACCTAATGCGTTGGGTGAGTCCGAGGACTATAAAAGAAAACCTGCTGCCGCCTCGCCACTGGGGTTATCCCTTTCTCCAGTCGGATGAATGACGAAAGCGCTACGGTGATACATTACATAAAGCCGCGGCGCATGCGCCTTCTGCGGCGGCAGCGGCATTCCTTTTGAGGCAACTCTGTAGGGGATAGGCCACGCTCGAGGCAGTCAGGGCATATGCCGAAGATCTCGATACTCTGGGGGATGATGGCAAATCCCATCTCTTCAGCCCATCTCTCCACCACTTCCCCCTTTTTAGCTTCATCTTTAAGGTGCACCATCTTGCCGCAGCTGCGGCAGACAGTGTGGAAATGGATCTCCTCGCGAGGGACCTCAAATCGACTGAATCCCTCATCCAAATTCACCTCGTGGAGGAGCCCCATCTCCACCAAAAGCTCTACTGTCCGATAGATTGTGGCAAGGCCTATGGATGGATCTTTTTTCTGGATGAGGTCCAAGAGCTCCCGAATATTTGGATGTTTGTCCCAATTTTGGAGTATGGTTTCCACTATGAGCCGCCTTTGGCTGGTTATGCGAAAACCCCTTTCCTGCAGGGAGCGCAGGTACTCCTCCACGCTTTCTTTGAATCTTTCTTCGTCCACTAAATCACCCCTAAAATAAATCACAAAATCTTCCCATAAATACAAAAACTATGCGAGGAGCGCCGATGCTACAGCGGCAAAGACGCGGGCGGATGTCGTCATCTTGGAGATCTCCACGTATTCGTCGGGCTGGTGCGCTAACCTCGGATCGCCGGGGCCGAATATGATAGTGGGCACGCCCATGGATGGGACGAAGACGGCTGCCTCCGTGGCAAATGGCGCCTTTCCGACCTTCACGCCAGGGGCTACGCTTTGAGCGACCTCCAAGAAGCGCTTTACTACTGGTTCGTCTGGAGACGTGTCGGCTGGCGGCAGGTCGTTGGTGATCCTTATAGAGGCCTTGAAGTTGTGAATTTTTGCCTCCAACCTCTTGACGATCCCGTCAAGTTGAGAGAGGAGCGCCTCGTGGTCTTGCCCCGGGACGGTGCGCATGTCGACTGTGGCCACGCATTTGTCGGGGACTACGTTAGTCTTCACGCCTCCGTTTATGGTGTTTATGCTCATGGAGAATCGCCCTGCCACGGGGTGCGGCTCGTATGGAATTTCGGTTTTCTCAAGCTCGAGCAGGAGGGCCATCATGTCTTTGATGGCATTATGTCCGAGCTCAGGCGTAGAGCCGTGGGCGGTTTTCCCGTAAGTAGTAAATTCTGGCCAGAAGACCCCTCGCTCAGTCAGCACCACTTCGTTATCTGTGGGTTCGGCTATGATTATGGCCTGGGCCTTAGCCAGATCTTTCCTGCTTGTCAGGCTCTTTGCCCCCATCATGTCCAGCTCTTCCCCAGACGTGGCCAAAAAGATGAGGTCTCCTTTTAGGGATAAACCTGATGTGGCAACGGCCTTGGCCGCGACCAACATAGCAGCGATGCCACCCTTCATGTCGGAGCTCCCTCTCCCCCAGACTTTCCCCTCGGATATTTCGCCGCCGAAAGGGGGATGTTTCCACTCTTGAGCCCCCGCGGGGACTACGTCCAGATGGCCGTTGAAAGCAAGCGGAGGAACATCACCGCTTCCCTTAAGGTGCGCCACGAGCGTAGCCCTGCTTTCGCCGTGCGGCACGAACTCCGCTTCGAAGCCCAAATCCTCGAGATAACGAGCCGCCCATTCGGCAGCGGCGCGCTCGTTTCCGGGCGGGTTTGTCGTATCGAAGCGTACCAACTCCGCACACAGCTTCGCCAGCTCATCCTCTGAAACTTTGGAAAACAACCTTTCGTACTCCATATAGAAATCCCTCCTCGACTACAGGGCTTAAAATTAGAGCGAACGGCTCTTGCCGCTCGCTCTAAGAAAGCAAAACTACGCCTCGATCTTGAGAAAGCGGAGCATGGCCCAACCTACAACCATCGTCCCCAAAACGCATATGACCAAAGCCCATGCGGAGTGCACTTTGTAGAGTATGGGCACCAAGGCCAAAACGAAGGCGAAGGGAGCGTATTTCCAGCCGCGCAGTATGAACTGTCCCCATACAGAACCGAATACGGCGGGCAATAAGAAGCGGTTGAAAGCGTCCATGAGCCAGGCTGGGAAGAACTGCTGGATCTGGTTTATGAGGAGCGCTCCGAAGAAGATGGCCGGTACGCTGACGAAGACGGAGACCGTCACGCCGACAGCTGCAACGAGTTCTCCCTCCATGGTTCCTTCCTTGACGCCTGCCACCTCCTGCGCAACTGCGGCGCAGGGGACGCGCAGGTTCGAGCCATTTCCTATGGTGCCGCACAGATACCAGCCGGCGTTGCCGACGATGGGGTAGTACGCTATCGGCTCGCTGATATAGAAGGGAATGGCGTAGGTCATAGCTAAGCCGAAGCCGGTCAATATCGTCTGCCAATCGGGGAAGACGCCCGTGATGAAGTAGAGCCAGATGCTGGGCAAAAAGAGCGCCAAGAAGATGAGGGTAGACGTAATTGTGCCAACTCTGTGAATCGGCTTGAGATAATCTCTTTCAAACGCTACTGGGTCGATGTGCCACTCTCTGACGGTTGCCATGGCCATCTCCTCCTAACCGGCGTAAAGCTTGCCCGCTATCATGCCCACGAACATGGCTATTCCCAAAGCCCACTCCTTGAAGTGCGGCCGCTTCATCCAATCGGCGAGCTTAAAGAGAAACATGGACGAAAGCAACGATACGACTACCGCCACGAGGAAGCCGTTTCCCTTAATGGCGTTGCTTACCGAATAATAGCTGAAGACGGCCACCATGCTGCAGGCTGCAATGACCGCCAATAGCTTCGGGTCGCCGCCGGTGAGCTTTTCCCTGGCCTTGCCGAGGTAGCGCGTAAAAATTGCCTCTACGGCCCACCCCCAACCGGCTATGTTCATTATAAATACGGCTGCGGCGAAACCCTTTATGGTAAAACTGGGATCGCCGAACTTCTCTCCTGCAGCGATGGCTGCATTTGAAGCCTGCACCAATTCCGTGAAGACCGAACCCACGCCGACGCCCTCGCGCTGAAATGCTAACCCCGGGCTTATCGCCACCGCCAGGGCTATCATGATAAAGATATTGGACAGCACCGGCCCTATAGCGGTTATTACTGCACCGCGCACCATGGAACGCGTCTCTTCTTTGGGGACCCCGCTATTGTGCATGAACGAGATGGCTCTTTTATAGAAGTAATATGCCATATATAAACCGAGCCCCGAAGTGATGCCCCCGCATATCCATATCCATAAGCCGTTTGCCACTTCCTTCCAATCCACGGTTTCCACCTCCTGCTCACTTCTCCCTTTCGATCAAGCTGCCCCCTTGGACTGTTTATTAAAACACTTCATCGCATCCCCCCTTAGGTTGCCCTATGACCAAAGATGTGTCCCTATTTGCGCGCAACTGTGTTTATTTTACATCGAGGCGATCTATATGAAAACGATACAAATACGCCTTTTTGATCGGAGCCTGCCGGTGATGTTAAAGCGCAAACCATTGAGAGCGTTTCAATCCTATGTATTTCTCAGAGAGGATGTTTAGGGGCTTGGCCAGAAGCTGGAAGTTGTCGGCCACTCTTTCTAAGAATCCTTCCTCGTCGAAGCGCTTGGATGCCGGATGTTGGGCTGCTTTTTTGTAGTAGTGTATGCCCAGCCTTGTATATTCCTCCAAACCCAGGCCTTCCTTGGCTTGCCGCCCAGTTTTTTCTTTCCTCACGTGATCGGGCAGAATGCCGACCGTGAAGAGGCAGAGATCGCCTATGCGATGGTAAAGGGGATAGCATTCTCCTTTGGGCAAAAGCTCGGCGATGAAAAGCAGGCTCTCCAAGTCGAGCGCGTTGAAGGGGATGGCCTTTATCTTGCCCCCCATCCGGAAGACCAGGAATCCCCTTTCGACCCTTGTAAAGGATGCGAGCAGTTCGGCGAGATAGTTTATGATATTCGAGTCGTCCAGCAGATCGTTCAGGCGGCTCACGTCGAAAACGGCCACCCGTTCTCTTCCTACGAGCTCGAGCGTGTGAGTGCGCCCTTTCAGCTCGCGCCTCACATGCCGTAAGAGTACGCTGAACAAAAGATACGGCGAGATGAGGAGAATCTCATCCTGTTGTTCTTCTAACTTAGACAAAAGCTTGTGATCGTCCAGCATGAGTTCGATGAGGTCCTCTTTGTCGCGAATAATCTTCTTAACTTCCTCGTGATCGTTTCTTTTGTCCGCCACGGCCTTTACCAAGAAATCCAAATCGCGCTCTAAGAGATGATGGGCGACTTCGCCACCAAATGCCATTTGCCTCACCCCCTATGCATTTTTCTCTCGGCAAGGGCAGAATCCACCGTGTGCCTTAACGATCTCGCTGCAGTTTCGATATCCTCTTGCGAAACTACAGCTGAAATTACGGATATACCACAAGCCCCTTCGGCGATGACCTCATGCGCGTTTTTGGCGTTTATGCCGCCTATGGCGACGACGGGGAGCCTCGTCGATTTTGCGACTCGCCTGAACCCTTCGATGCCTATCGTGTGGGCATCCCCCTTGCT
>LGFQ01000044.1 GCA_001508935.1 Synergistales bacterium 54_24 | reverse complement strand
TCGGCGAGGCTTTGGAGGAATGCGCCGATGAGTGAGCCTGTATATCATGGCGCTGGAATCGAAGCGCTCGCCGACATTGAAACACTCCTTTTGGCGCGCCTGGTTTCCACGCGCAGCGAAAGCGGGAACGAAGGGCCTGCTTGCCGGCTTTTGGCGTCGATGCTGCCAGACTTGGGGTGGGAGCGCGTGGAGATCGACGAGGCTGGAAGCGTCGTGGCCAGGAGGGGAAGCGGGGTGAAAGAGCTTCTCCTCCTGGGGCACATAGATACGGTGCCAGGCGGGCCGGAGGCGCGCCTCGAGGGGGACATGCTCTGGGGCAGAGGCAGCGTCGATGCGAAGGGCCCGCTTTGCACCTTCGCCGTGGCCGGAGGAAGCGTCGACGTCCCTCGAGAGTGGAGAATAACGCTCGTGGCGGCGGTCGGCGAAGAGGCGAACTCTATTGGAACGCGCACGCGCCTTCCTCTGCACAGGCCCTCTGCGTGCATAATCGGAGAGCCATCGGGGACCGATGGCGTAACCATAGCATATCGTGGCAGTCTGTGGCTCAAGCTCCATGCCGAAGACGGGGGAGCCCATTTAAGCGGCGATGGAGGGCCCCTCACGGCCACGCTTAGAGCCGCCGCCAAGATATTGGATGAAGTAGAGGCTTTGGACGACCCTCAAAAGCCCGTCATAGAGCGGCATAGCGGTGCCGTCGCCGCCATGAGCGGGCGCGATGAAGGGGAAAGAGAGGCCTCGATCCTTTTGAACCTGCGCATCCCTCTGGGCGTTCGACCGGAGGATATGGTCGAGCTCGCCTCGCAGGCGGCTCACGCCCGTGGCGTGACGCTTGAGGTGGTAGAGGCCACGCCGCCGCACGCCGAATCTAAAGATAACATTGTCGTGCGGGCCTTGCGGACGGCCATCCGGATGAAGGGATGCAAGCCGCGCCTCTTGGCTAAGGGCGGCACGGCCGACTTCAACCTGGCCGCTCAATGGGGGTGTCCCATGGCCGCTTACGGCCCCGGCGACAGTCACTTGGATCACACCAGTGAGGAGCGCATTTCTTTGAGCGACTATCTGAAAGCTATAGACATATTGCGAGAGGCGCTGCGCCTCATAATGACATATGGCGACGATAAACTTCGAGCAGTTTGAAGCCGTTGAGATGCGGGTTGGGCGCATTTTGAGGGTCGAGCGCAACGAAAAGGCGCGCAAGCCCGCCTATAAGTTGTGGATAGACTTTGGCGAGGAAATCGGCGTAAAACAGAGCAGTGCTCAGATCGTAGACCTCTACGCCCCAGAGGAGTTGGTTGGGCGCCTCGTGGTGGCCGTGACTAATTTCCCTCCGAAAATGGTGGCAGGATGGGCGAGCGAAGTCCTGGTCTTGGGCGTCCCTGACGACGAAGGTAGGGTCTGCCTCCTCAGCGTGGATGGTTTACCCCCTTTGGGAGCCCGCATCTTTTAAGTTTTGGGATCAAGTCTTTACTTTTTGCGTTTCTTAGCCTCCTTTATCTCTTCTATTCTATGTCACCCCCACATCCACCCTCACACTCACTCACATCCACATCCACATTCACATTCACTCTCTCCCGCCTTCTGCGAAGACGTAGGCGAAAATGCCGAGGTGTTTTCTACAACAGGGGATAAAATTATAGAAAGATCATTGACTAAGTGACGGGGGTAAAGAAGATAAGATGAGGCGCTCGGTATTGCTATCTTTTGCGCTCGTGGTATCGCTCGTCTCGCGGTGTTTTGCTCAGGAGCCCATCGCTCAAGGGGAAGTCCTAACTCTCCAGAAGTGCCTTCAGGTAGCCCTGGCACGCCATCCTGATGTGCTGGCAGCCGGCAGGCGTGTCGAATCGGAGATAGCCCGCACCGGGCAAGTAGCGGCGGCAGACCGCATTAAGATGGACGCCTCGGCGAGCTATGCAAGGCGCTCTCCTGCATCGGCTGTAGAGCGCACCTACGATGACTACACGGCAAATGTGGCTCTCTCGCAAAAGATTTCCGATTCTGGGAGGAATGCCGCCCAACTCCGCGCTCAGAGCGAGATGACGGACGCCTCTCGAAGCAACTTTATGGATGTGGCCGAGCAGGTCGCTTACGGCGTTAGAGAGGCATATTTCGGCGTCCTGGCCGCCAAGAGGAACGTGGAGGTCGCCAGTGAGGTGGTCAAGCAGTTCGAAGAACATCTCCTCCAGGCTCAGGGCTTCTATGAGGCGGGCGTGGCCCCGCGCTTCGACGTGACGAAGGCGCAGGTGGACCTTAGCAATGCGAAGCTTGAGCTCATAAGGGCGGAATCAGCGCTGGAACTCGCGTGGCGAACGCTTGACAATGCGATGGGCGTGCCCCGCGCTCCCAATTACGACATAGAGGAAGCGCTGACCTTTGAACCCTACGAGATCTCCATGGACGATGCGGCCTCCCGCGCTTATTCCCACAGGCCGGACCTCAAAGCTATGGAAGCTCAGAGGCGTGCCGCCGAAGAGTCGGTCACGTTTGCGGCCAAGGGAGATGCCGCAGTTTTGTCGCTCTTCGCCGCCTACAGCTTCCAAGGTGAGAACTTTCCGTTGGAAGAGGGGTGGAATACTGGGCTTTCCGTCTCCATCCCTGTCGTCGACGGTAGGCTTGTCCAAAATCAGGTAAAGGAAGCTCAGGCGAACCTGCAAGCTGCCATGGCCGACGAGGAATCGCTTCGCCAGAAAGTGCTGTTGGAGGTGCAAGACGCCTACCTGAGCTTGGTGGAGTCGAGGGAGCGCATAGCCGTGGCCGAGCTGGGGGTGAGGCAGGCGATGGAAAATCTGGAGTTAGCTACGGGGCGCTATGCCGCGGGCGTAGGGAGCCCTATAGAGGTGACGGACGCTACCGTTAGCTATCGCGACGCCCAAAACAACCATGTCCAGGCGCTATATGATTACAACGTAGCCCATGCAGCGCTTTTGAAAGCGATGGGGGAAGGTGCGTCATTGTTATGAAGAAGAGGTGGGTTTTTGCCGTTGTGGCGGCCGGGATAGCCATCTTCGTCGCGAGCAGGACCTTTCGCAGCGATGACGAAAACATGGTTTACCGGACCGAACCGGTAACCAGGGGAGAAATCGCAGCATCCGTGTCGGCCACGGGGACGCTTTCTGCCGTGACGACGGTGGAGGTCGGCACTCAGGTTTCGGGCACGATAAAAGAGATCTACGTGGACTACAACTCGAAGGTCGAGGAAGGGCAGTTGATCGCGCTCATAAACCCTGAGACTTTCGAAGCTCAGGAAGAACAGGCCAAGGCAAGCCTCGCGCTCGCCAAAGCCGGCGTGCTTAAGGCCAACGCGACGCTGGATGACGCCAAGAGAAATCTAGAGCGCATGAAGCAGCTTGCCAGCCGAAATCTCATCGCGCAGAGCGAGCTCGACGCGGCGCAGACCCAGTATGCCTTGGCCGAAGCGGGCCTTGCCGAGGCCCAGGCCCAGGTGGCCCAGGCCCAGGCTGCGCTCAAGAAAGCGCAAGTAGACCTAAAAAACACCAGGATCTATTCGCCTGTTAACGGCGTAGTCATCTCCAAGAGCGTGGACGTAGGACAGACTGTGGCGGCCAGCTTCCAAACCCCTACGCTGTTTACGATCGCGGAGGACTTGACGAAGATGCAGATCGAAACCAGCGTGGATGAGGCCGACATAGGCTGTGTTTCCGTAGGGCAGGAAGTAGTTTTTACAGTCGACGCATATCCAGGCATTACCTTTTACGGGAGCGTCTCTCAGGTGCGGATAGAACCTATCACGGTGGAAAACGTCATCACCTATACCACGGTTGTATCCGTTGAAAACCCTGAGCTTAAGCTCAAGCCCGGGATGACCGCAAACGTGACGATCATAACCGATAGACGCCCTCAGGCGCTCAGGGTTCCAAGCGCTGCCCTGCGCTTTCGTCCGTCCGATCATCCGTTGGCCGGTGGAATAAGCGGAGAGGCTGTTTGGATCGTGAAGGGCGGCGGCATCCATCCTGTAGCGATCGAAAGCGGCATCTCGGACGGCCGTTACGTGGAGGTCGCTTCCGGCGAAGTGGAAGAGGGAGATTTGGTTGTGGTCGAGGAGGGGCGTTCGACCAAAAGCTCGTCCTCGCGCGGCGGGAGGTTTCCGTTTTAAGATGGCCCTGATCGAGGCAGAAGGGGTTCGCAAGGTTTACCGCATGGACGGGGTGACCGTGGAGGCACTTAAGGGGGTGACCTTCAGCATAAACGAGGGGGAGTTCGTGGCGATCATGGGGCCCTCTGGCTCCGGCAAGTCCACGCTTATGCACATTTTAGGCTGCCTTGACGTGCCGACGAGCGGGCGCTATCTGCTCGGTGGTGTAGATGTGGGGTCTCTTTCTCGAGACGGGCTGGCCGGGATTAGAAATAGCAAGATAGGCTTTGTCTTCCAAGGCTTCAATCTCCTTCAGCGCATGTCCGCGCTGGAAAACGTGGAACTTCCCATGCTCTACGGCGGCGTGCCTTCGAGAGAGCGCGCAGAAAAGGCGCTCGCGGCCTTGAAAACGGTTGGCCTGGAAGAGAGAAAGGGCCATCGGCCCAATCAGCTCTCCGGTGGACAGCAGCAGAGGGTGGCGATCGCGAGGGCGCTTGTGAACGACCCACCCCTAATTTTGGCGGACGAGCCTACGGGCAACCTCGACACCAAAACCAGCGTAGAAGTGATGGAATTGTTGGTCTCTCTGAACGAAGAGCATGGCAAGACGATCGTCCTCGTCACGCACGAGCCCGACATCGCCTCTTTCAGCAAACGCATCATCCGCGTCTTAGACGGCTCCATCTCATCGGATGAGGTGGTGATAAAACATGATGGGATTGCTTGAGACAGCAAAAATTTCCTTGAGGTCGCTTTGGGCCAACAAGATGCGCTCGGGGCTTGCCATCCTGGGCGTAATCATCGGCGTCGGCGCCGTCATAGCCATGATCGCAGTCGGGCGCGGCGCCAGCCTGCAGATAGAGAGCCACATCTCCAGCATGGGGAGCAACATCCTCATAATCGTGCCTGGGACCACCACCTCCGGCGGAGTGCGCATGGGAGCCGGCACACAGCAATCCCTTTCCCTCGACGACGCTATTGCTATTGAGGAGGAGTGTTCTGCCGTATCGCACGTCTCGCCCGAGCTCTCCGGCGTGGCCCAAGTGGTCTATGGGAATCGGAACTGGTCGACAGGCGTGATAGGTACGACGGAGGGGATGATGGACGTGCACAACTGGAGCGTCTCTTCGGGCAGGTTTTTGACCGACCAAGACGTGCGCAGCAGCACGAAGGTGGCCGTCATAGGCGAAACCGTGGCCTATGAACTCTTCGGCAGCGCGAATCCGGTGGGAGAGATCATAAGGATAAAGAAGGTACCATTTCAGGTGGTGGGAGTTTTGGCCCCTAAAGGCCAGTCTGCCTTCGGTTCCGATCAGGATGACGTGATATTCGTTCCCGTTACGACGGCGCAGAAGCGCCTCTTCGGCACGCCATTTCCGAGGATGGTGCGGCGGATCAGCGTGAAGGCCCGCGATGCCGAAAGCATATACCTCGCCCAGGAGCAGATAACGGCGCTGTTGAGGCAAAGGCACCGCATAGGGCCGAATCAGGATGACGATTTCACAGTCAGAAACCTCACTCAGGCGATGGAGGCGGCACAGCAATCCACTCAGGCTATGACGCTCCTCTTGGGAGCAATAGCCTCGGTTTCCCTGTTGGTGGGCGGCATAGGGATAATGAACATAATGCTGGTTTCGGTCACGGAACGCACGAGGGAGATAGGCATACGCATGGCCGTGGGCGCAAGGCCGCGCGATATAAGGCTCCAATTCCTCATAGAGGCGTTTTTGCTCTCCGTCATCGGCGGAATAGCGGGGATCGCCTTGGGAGCGCTCCTTTCGCAGACGCTTGTGCTCCTCTTTGACTGGAGCACATCCATTTCCCCCTCCTCGATACTGCTGGCCTTCGGTTTTTCCGGCTTTGTTGGCGTATTCTTCGGCTTTTACCCCGCCTACAAAGCCTCCCTCATGGACCCCATCGAGGCCTTACGTTACGAGTAACACGCTCCTCTTGCTTTCTTTAATAAGAGGCGCTTGTAGGAATGGCAGGGATGGAATGGTTTTTGCGATGCAGATTTCAAGCACAATGCCATGACGTGCCAAAACGCCGGGTTGCTGCTCGTTGCCTCGTTAAAATCAGGGGCGTTTTGGCGGATGATTTCGTGAAGGCTAAACATATTTATGTTATTTGTTCACATTTATGTGCTGTAACTGTGGACATGGTTGCCCCTTTGTTGGATAATTCTCGCATCAAATCCGGCGCATTTGGGAGAGAGGCTATGAGAAAACGAGTGTTGGTAGCTTTGGGAGGTAACGCCATCTTGCAAAAGGGCCAACGGGGCACGGCCGAAGAACAGCTGTCAAACGTGCGCCGCACTGCCGCACAAGTGGCCTCCATGATCGAGGCCGGGTACGAGATTGTGGTCACCCATGGCAATGGTCCGCAGGTGGGGGCGATAGTCATCCAAAACGAATTAGGAAGCTCTCAAGTGCCTGCCATGCCCCTGGATGTCTGCGGCGCTCAGAGTCAAGGGATGATCGGATACTTCCTGTGCCAGAGTCTGATAAACTCCTTGACCAACGCGGGTTTAGAGGACCACCTCCCTGTCTGCGTGGTGACTCGGGTGGAGGTCGATCCTAACGATCCGGCTTTTTTAAACCCCACGAAGCCCATAGGGCCGTTTTATACGGAGGAAGAGGCCCGTCGGCGCATGGCGGAGAGCGGTGAAAAGTGGATAGAGGACTCAGGCAGAGGGTGGAGGCGCGTGGTGCCCTCGCCCGATCCGGTTCGCATAGTGGAATCAGTGGCGGTACGAAACTTGGCAGACGCAGGTTTCATAGTCATAGCCTCTGGAGGCGGAGGCATTCCCGTGGTGAAGTCGGAGAGCGGAGAATATAGAGGGGTCGAGGCTGTGATCGATAAAGACCTGGCTGCAGAGAAACTGGCCCAAGAGGTCCGCGCCCATATCCTCCTGATCCTGACCGATGTGCCGAAGGTGGCGGTTCATTTCCGCACCCCGCAAGAGAAGTGGTTGGGCTCCGTAACCGTCGATGAGCTCGAGAGGTATAAGATCGAAGGGCACTTTAGGGCCGGGAGCATGGGCCCGAAGGTCGAGGCTGCGCTGCGCTTCGTGAAAGACGGCGGCGAGCGCGCGATAATAGCCAGCCTGGACGATGCCCTTGAGGCGCTTTCTGGCCAGGCTGGCACTCAAGTTTTACCGTGAGGCGATTTTAGCGAATAGAATTAAGGAAGCGGTCGAGCCGCTTCATTCCCTCTTCGATTTCCTCCATCGAGTTCGCATAGGATAGACGGACATAGCCGGGGGCCAGAAATGCGCTCCCAGGGACCAACGCGAGGTATTCGTCTCCCAACAGAATCTGGCAGAAGGCGACGTCGTCCGATATCTCCTTGCCGTCTTTCCGCTTGCCGAGGCACTCTTTTATATCCACAAATACGTAGAAGGCCCCTTTCGGCTCGGTCACCTTTATGTGCGGCATAGAGTTTAGCATCTCGAGCATCCTCTTCCGCCGCGAGGCGAAGGCCGAAACCATCTTTTTCACGTCCTCTTCGGCGCCTTTAATGGCGCCGAGCGCTGCCCATTGGGCGATAGACGTGGGGTTGGAGGTGAGGTGCCCCTGGAACTCCCCCATCTTGGCGATGACATCTTTGGGCCCAAGGGCATATCCTATGCGCCACCCGGTCATCGCATAGGCCTTGCTGACGCCGTTTATTATTATCGTCCTGTCCAGCGTCTCAGGGGCGACCTGCACTATATTGGAGTGGCCGATTCCGTCATACGTCAGCCGCTCGTAGATTTCGTCGTATATTATCCAGAGTCCATTATCCAGTGCGATCTTTGCGATTCCTTTTAGCAGATCCGCGCTGTAAACGGCCCCCGTCGGGTTATTGGGAGTGTTTATCATCATCCCGACAGTGCGGTCGCTTATCGCGGCGCGGATCTCTTTGAGGTCGGGAAGAAAACCGGAGCGGCTCGTGTCTACCACCACTTCCTTCCCCTCGCACAGCCTTATCTGCTCCACGTAGCTGACCCATGCCGGAGCGAATACCAAGACCTCATCGCCGGGATCTACGAGGCAGCCCAGAGCTTCGTAAATGAGGGGCTTGGCCCCTGCGCCGATGAGCACCTGTTGGGGCGAGTATTTTAGGCCGAAGCGCCTGGCGTAGTAATCGGCCACGGCTTCCTTCAGCTCCGGAATGCCGGTGGCCGGAGTGTAATGGGTTTCTCCCCTGTCTATGGCCTCTTTGGCGCTCGTCATGGCCGAAGGAGGAGAAGTAAAATCGGGCTCTCCGGATCCAAATGAGATGATCGGCTTGCCCTCCCGCGCGAGCGCTTTCGCCTTTGCCGAGACTTCGAGCGTCGCTGAGGGTTGCATACGCTTGGCCCTCGCAGAAAAGTTAAATTCCATCTCTGAACTCACCTCTTGGGGCTAAGATTTTTAACAGATAGATCTATTATAGCTTACATACCGTGGAAACAGGCCAAAAATGAGACTATGAAGCCTGGGCGGCCGAACCGGCCGGGAGAAGCATAGTCTGCTTGAATAAGTCGATAAAGCATAGGGCGAAGCCGTCGGTATTCCCTCGCAGGTGGCATAAGAGAAGCCGAAGATTATGCGACGGAGCTGCTGAAATTACAGCTAAAGCTTGACAAGTTCCCATAGCGCTCCCGATGCAGTAGCGCTGAATTATGTTCCTGTTCTGGTCGCATTGAAAGATCTGGTCTTATGGGCTAAAATTGTTAAATCGAACTATGACGGAAATGGGGGGATGAGGCGTGGATATCAGATTCGTAGCGCGCAACGTAGAAGTGCCAGAAGCCATAGAGAAACAGATGAGAGAGAAGCTGCTCAAGCTTGAAAAGTTCTACGATCGGATCCTCGATGCTCAGGTGAGAGTCACATATACTCGCGGTATGCACGTAGTCGAAATAACTCTCGACGCCAACGGCACAATCTTGCGCGGTGAGGAATATGCCCCCGATCTCAGGACCGCTTTTGAAGGCGCAATAAAGATAATAGAACGCCGCATCAAGAAACACAAGTCGTACATCAAAGATAGAGCGCATTTTAAAACTCACGATGTCGTCGGCGCGCTCAAGGATCTCAAGCCGGCGACGGCGAGCGAGGAAGAAAAACCAGAAGGGATCGTGCGCGTCAAGAGGATTTCCCTTCAACCTATGACCTCCCAAGAGGCCGCAATGCAGATGGAGCTGTTAGGGCACGATTTCTTTCTCTTTGAAGATGCGGATTCGGGGAACGTCAACGTGATCTACAGGAGAAAGCAGGGGGGTTATGGCCTCATCGAGCCCCAATGACGGTAGAGGTCGCCCGAGTTTGGCTAAACGCTGAAGAAAGGGGGCCATTTGGCCCCCTTAATGGTGGGATGAAAGATGCACGAGATGTCGCTTGTAGAAGCTCTGATGGATACGTTGCTTGAGATGCAGCGTCGTCAGGGGTGGAGTAGAGTCAGCCGCGTAACGCTCAAGGTTGGGAAGCTGCGACAGGTCGTGCCCGAGGCCATGGTCTTTTGCTTTGCGGTGGCTTCGAAAGGGACCCCTGTCGAAGGGGCATCGCTCGAAATCGAGGAGGCCCCTCTGGTCAGCCGGTGCACTCGTTGCGGCAGAGAGTGGAGCGATTCGGAGAGCCTGGGGCTGTGCCCCTTTTGCGGCTCTGCGGATGTAGATGTAGTTCAAGGAATGGAGCTCCTATTGGAGTCGGTGGAGGTGGAATTGGACAGTGCCGAGATTGGTCGAAATTAGAAGATCTGTGATGGAGGCTGACGAAGAGATCGCTCACCGCTTGCGAGAAATGTTGGACAGGCGCGGGGTTTTGATGCTCAATCTGATCGGCTCACCTGGCTCGGGCAAGACGACGCTACTCGAGCGTTCGCTCATCGACCCGCCTTTTCGCTCCGCGGTGATAGAGGGCGATGTGGAGACGACCCGCGACCTGGACCGCATAAAGGCCACAGGCGTCCCCGTGGTGCAGATCAACACGCATGGAGGGTGTCATTTGGAGGCGAACCTCGTCGAAAAAGCGCTCGAGAGGCTTCCTGAAGATGTGGATGTGATATTCGTTGAGAACGTGGGCAACTTGGTATGCCCGGCGGAGTTTTACTTGGGCGAGGATCACAAGGTCGCCATTTGCAGCGTCGCCGAAGGAGGAGACAAGCCGCTCAAATACCCGAGCCTGTTTCATCAAGCCAGCGCCGTCGTGCTGACCAAGGTCGATCTGAAGCCCTACGTTCCATTCGATGAGGCGACATTTTGGGACGATGTGGACAAGCTGAATCCCAAGGCTGCGCGCCTCGAGGTATCGGCCATCAAGGGAGAGGGGATCTCGAGGTGGATCGACCTTGTGGAGGGATGGTTATGCGCCAAGAGGGAGAGGGGCAGTTGACGCCGGAGAGGCTGCTTGAGGGGTTGAACCCGCAGCAGAGGGAGGCCGTCGCTTATACGGATGGCCCACTCCTCGTGCTCGCGGGGGCAGGAAGCGGCAAAACGAGGGTCTTGGCGCACAAAGTCGCCTATCTCGTGGCCGCTGAAAGGGCGTTGCCGCAACAAATTCTCGCCGTTACCTTCACGAACAAGGCTGCCAAGGAAATGAATTCGCGGATATCTCGCCTCTTGGGTCAAGACTTGAAGGGGATGCAGGTGTGCACGTTTCATTCCTACGGTCTGCATTTCCTGTATCGAAATGCAAAGAGGTTGTCCAGGTTGGGCCTCTCGCCGTCCTTTGTCGTCTTCGACAGGGCCGATTGCAAAAACCTGGTCAAGCGCATCGTGAGCGAGCAGAATCTCGACCCGGAGCGCTTCGAAGCCGGGCGGGTTTTGGAGTCGATATCCCACGGCAAAGTCAATTCCGACCCAAAGACCATGCACCCAGGGGACTTGGAGGGACAGAACCTTATGTTGTATGAGGCCTATCAAAAGAGGCTTCGTGAGCAGGATGCCGTCGATTTCGACGACCTCCTGCTCCTCCCTCTGCACATCCTGTCAACGGATGAAGAGGCTTTGGAGTCGGAGCGAGCCAGGGTCCGCTACTGTTTGGTGGATGAATACCAGGACGTGAACCGCCCTCAATATCTGCTGCTGAAAAGACTGGTCGGTCCTTCTGGAAATATCGCGGTCGTCGGCGATCCGGACCAGTCGATCTATCAATGGCGAGGTGCCGACGTGTCTATGATCTTGAACTTCGAGCACGACTTTCCTAAGGCCAAAGTGGTGATATTGAGCCAGAACTATCGCTCGACCGAGATGATACTCGGCGCAGCGAACGCCGTCATCCGCCATAACCGCAACAGGAAGCCCAAAGACCTGTGGACTACGAGGAGCGGCGGCGAGAGCGTCCGCGTCCTCTTCGCCGGAGACGATGAAGAAGAGGCATCTTTCGTGGCCAGCGAAATAAAAAAACTCAGGCAGCGTGGCTATCCTTACAGGGAGACGGCTGTCTTGTACCGGGTGAACGCGCTTAGCCGCACCTACGAAAAGGCCTTTTTGGAGCGGGGTATCCCCTACAGGGTCGTGAGGGGCGTTTCGTTCTACGAGCGCAAGGAGGTCAAGGATATCTTGGCCTATATGCGCTTGGCTCTGAATCCATTTGACGAAGCCTCCCTTTACCGCATAGGCAACGTGCCGGTTCGAGGACTCGGCAGCAGAGG
>LGFQ01000043.1 GCA_001508935.1 Synergistales bacterium 54_24 | reverse complement strand
GAGAAGGACGTCGACGGTTTCCACCCGATAAACGTGGGGAGGTTGACCCTGGGCATCGAGACTATGGAGCCGTGCACGCCGAAGGGGATCGTCTATCTCTTGGAGCATTACGGCATAGACATAGAAGGAAAGCGCGCAGTGGTGGTCGGAAGGAGCAATATCGTCGGCAAGCCCGTATCCCTCTTGCTCCTCTCTCGAAACGCCACGGTCACCGTATGCCACAGCCGCACGAAAGACCTTCCAAGCGTAACTCGCCAGGCTGATATACTCGTGGCTGCGACGGGCAAACCCAAGATGATCACCTCTTCTATGGTAAAAGGTGGGGCTGTCGTGGTGGATGTGGGAATAACGCGGACGCAGTCGGGACTTATCGGTGATGTGGATTTCGATGCCGTCAAGGAAGTGGCTTCCTACATAACGCCTGTCCCTGGCGGCATAGGTCCCATGACCATAGCTATGTTGCTTTTAAACGCGTTGAAGGCTGCCGAAGCCTGCGCCTCGAGTTCTATGCGTCGATAAAGAAACAAGGGCTCGAGGCTTCAGGAATCGGTGGCTAAATAAAAAGGAGGGGTTATTGTGGCAAAGAAGAAGGGCAGGTTGGATTTTATCCAGATGAAGCAAAAGGGCGAGAAGGTGGCGTGGGTTACCGCCTATGACTTTCCTATGGCCTCTTTCGCGGAGCAGGCCGGCATGGACATGATCTTGGTGGGCGACAGCTTAGGGATGGTGCTCTTGGGCTATCCCGGCACTGTGCCAGTGACGATGGAGGAGTGCCTCATCTGCTGCAAGGCCGTCCGCCGCGGCGCTCCGAACACCTTCTGCATCGGAGATATGCCGTTCCTCTCGTATCAGACCACCGATGCCGATGCCGTCCTGAACGCTGGGCGCTTCTTGAAGGAGGCAGACATGGACGCCGTCAAGCTCGAAGGCGGCAGGAGGGTCCAGAGCAAGATAAAGGCCATAGCCGACGCCGGAATATTGGTCATGGGGCACATCGGCCTCACCCCCCAGAGCTCCGGGGCGCTCGGGGGCTTCAAAGCGCAGGGCAGAGACCCGGAGAGCGCGCGGGAACTCATACTCGACGCCAGGGCGGTCGAGGAGGCTGGAGCCTTTGCGATACTGCTCGAGGCTGTGCCGCCGGAGCTCACGGCCTTCATAACGAAGGACCTCTCCATTCCCGTGTACGGCATAGGCGCAGGTGCTCCCTGCGATGGACAGGTGTTGATCTGTGGCGACATGCTCGGCATGTTCCAGGCCTTCACCCCGAAGTTCGTCAAGAAATATGCTGCCGTGGCGGAGATCGAGACGAACGCCTTCAAGGAATATATATCGGATGTGAAGAGCGGCAAATTCCCCGCCGATGAGCATTGCTACCACATCCTGCCAGAGAGGGCGCAGGAATACGAGCAGATGCTCAAGGAATTAGCGCGCAAATAGAGGCAAAACCAAGGCGAGGCCAAAGGTGTATTCGAGTACCGGCCTCGCCTTATGCACTCAAGGAGGTAGATTTATGGAAACACAAAAGAACTTTGTGTTCACATAAGTGGCAAGTTTGATAGCGAAAGGGAAAGATTACGTTTCGATGTTGAGCGCATGTCTTTATAACGTGTCGGGATTGCTAATTTAGGTTGAACGTAATGCTATTTGGTGGATGCCGTTGTAGTATAGCTTGGTTCTGCTCTTTGGCCTTGTATTAGTTGTGATTTTAATGATAAATTTTATTAACTGCGATTCTTTCTTGTTATGAAAATAAAGATGGTTGTGAGTAGTTTAGATGAAGCTGACATTTTTGTAGCAAGCCGATTTGGTGTCTATAGTCGATCCTTGTGTTATTATTATTGTTTAGTCAGCGGTTATGAATTTTGCCCTCTTTCGATCTAAAGAGACATTGGGTTTCTTATCCGTGGTCGAAGGGGTATTTTCAGTTGCGACAAACACCAATTTTTCGGAGGCGAGGCAAATGAAGATCGCATCTAAGGCACACACCCTTTCCGTGGACGGGGCAGTTAAGGAACTTGAGACCGACGTTCAAAGAGGCCTGAGCAGCGACGAGGCTCGACGCAGGCTGGAGGAGTTTGGGCCAAACGAATTGATGGAAAAACCTCGTCCTGGTTTTTTAAAGTTGCTCTTCGATCAGTTCAACAACTTTTTGATAATTATATTGATAGTAGCAGCAGCGGTTTCTATGCTCTTGGGCGAAACCATCGACGCCTTGGCTATAATCGCGATCATTGCCCTGAATGCGATCTTGGGCGTGACACAAGAGTCCAAAGCGGAGCAAGCTTTGGCGGCGCTAAAGAAAATGGCGGCTCCGGTCGCCAGCGTCATCCGCGACGGCCATCAAATAACCGTCCCCGCCAGTGAGCTCGTCCCCGGAGATGTGATTGTGCTGGAAGCCGGCAATTACGTTCCGGCCGACCTTCGCTTAGTGGAGACCGTGAACCTGAAGATCGACGAAGCGTCTCTCACGGGAGAGTCGGTGCCGGTCGATAAGGCGGCATCGCTTGTGCTCGATGAGGATTCTCCCTTGGGAGACAGGAAAAACTGCGCCTTCATGGGCACCATGATCACTTATGGCAGGGGCAAAGGGGTCGTCGTGGCGACCGGCATGGAGACTCAGATAGGCCTCATAGCTGAGATGCTTCAGTCTTACGAGGAGGAACCGACTCCGCTGCAGCAGAGGCTGGATCAGTTAGGTAAATGGCTTGGGACGGCATGTTTGGTCATATGCGCGGTTATTTTCCTTATCGGCCTCTTTAGGGATACGGACTTAGCGCTGTTGGGCGAGGGCATCAGGACGTATTTAGGCACCTACGAGCATCAAGTCGTCCTGTTGTTCATGACCGCCGTCAGCCTCGCCATAGCGGCCGTGCCTGAGGGACTGCCCGCTGTCGTCACGATATGCTTGGCGCTCGGCATGCAGCGCATGGTGAAAAGGCACGCCCTCATAAGGAGGCTCCCCGCAGTCGAGACCTTAGGTTGTACGACGGTGATATGCTCTGATAAGACCGGAACGCTCACTCAAAACGAGATGACAGTCGTGAAGACGTGGACCGGCGATGGCTGGCTTCAGGTCACTGGCGAAGGATATAATCCGAAGGGCGAATTCTTGAACGAAAATTCCCCACAAGACCCTCATCGGCATGTCGCGTCGTCGTTTTTGCTTTATGGTTCGTTATTGTGCAATGACGCCAAGCTGGAAGAGACAGAAAGTCCGGATGGGAAGCGCACCTGGCGTATGGTAGGCGATCCGACGGAGGGGGCTTTGGTCGTGGCCGCTGCAAAATCTGGATTATGGCGCGACGAGGTCGAAAAAATTCTTCCGAGAGTTGCCGAAATACCCTTCGACTCCGAGCGGAAGCGCATGACCACAATCCATAAGCCCAGTGAAGAAGTGCCGCAAAGCTTAAAAGACCATGTCCTTTGGGGGCACCTTCCGAACTCCTATATCGCGTTAGTGAAGGGTGCTCCGGACATCGTGCTCGATCTGTGCAATGGTGTTTTGGGAGCCGACGGGCGGGTTTCTCCCGTTACAGAAGATGTCAAAAGCCATATATTGGGGGTCAACAAGGAAATGGCCAATCAGGCCTTGCGGGTGTTGGCGGTGGCCTATCGCCCCTTGGAGTCGGTGCCTGAGCCGTGTACGCCGGATGCCGTCGAAAGAGATCTCGTCTTCGTCGGTCTGTTGGGCATGATAGATCCGGCGCGCCCTGAGGTCAAAGAGGCCATAAAGGTGGCTAAAGAAGCTGGCCTCAAGACCGTGATGGTTACGGGCGACTACAAGGATACGGCCACTGCTATCGCCAGGGAGATAGGCCTCCTATCGCCCAATGGGAAGGTGTTGTCTGGTCAGGAGATAGATCGCTTAAGCGATGACGAATTTGTAGCTATAGCAAATCAGATAGACGTTTGTGCGAGGGTTTCTCCGCAGCACAAGGTCAAGATTGTAGATGCGTTGAAGGCTCAGGAGCACGTTGTAGCCATGACCGGCGACGGCGTCAACGATGCCCCTGCCCTGAAGCGCGCAGACATCGGCGTAGCAATGGGGATAACGGGCACAGATGTGACCAAGGAGACAGCTGATATGGTCTTGACGGACGACAACTATGCCAGCATCGTGGCCGCCGTGGAAGAAGGGCGCATTATCTACTCCAACATCAGGAAGTTCGTATTTTTCCTCGTCTCCTGCAATGTAGGAGAGATATTGATCATCTTCCTGGCGATGCTCACCGGCCTGCCCATCCCACTGCAGCCCATACAGCTTCTGTGGTTGAATTTGGTCACTGACGGTGCCCCAGCCCTCGCTTTGGGCCTCGAGAAGGGCGAACCGGACATCATGAAGCGCCCTCCGCGTCCTCCGAAGGAGCCCGTAATAAACAAAGATATGCGTTTAGGGATAGCTGTTCAGGGTATAGCCATGACGGCCGCAATTTTGGCCTCCTTCGTTTATGGCCTTAGGGCTTTTCCAGGACACCTGGAAGGTGCGCAGACCGTGGCCTTCGCTGCCCTCGTCTTGTCCGAACTGCTTCGAGCCTTCACCTCCAGGTCCGAGCATTACTCGGTCTTTTCTATAGGAGTGGCCTCCAATCGCTGGATGGTTCTCGCTGTAGGGAGCTCCCTTCTTCTGCTCTTGGCCGTCATGTACGTGCCTTTCTTGCAGCCAGTTTTTAGCACCGTCCCATTGGGAGCGAGTCACTGGTTGTCCATACTGCCCTTTGCCTTTGTGGCTCCCGTGGCAGCCGAGATCACGAAAATTTTTCTGCGGCGGCGGTATGCCAAATGGCTCGAGGAGAGCGCGTAGAGTGTATAATTGTTATGTTGATGAGGTTTCTTGACGAATACTGCGGGGGTCTTTGGCAAGATCAGAGCGAAGCTTCCGGCATCTGACCTAAAGCGAAGGTTGTCCCGTTTTTGATGGGCGACCTTCGCTCGAAATTGAACAGAGCGGGTCAATCTTGACTTTACAAAGGGTGGTGTAATGGCATTCCAAATCCTTGCAATAAACGCAGATCTTGACGGCATTACGATCGGTCGCTTCATCGACGAAGAAGAGATGTGGCGAGATTTTATCCCGCCTTTGGAAGGTGCGTCGCCTTCAGAGGTTGGGTACGAACGCTGGTTGGAGCTCACAAGGAGGGTTCTCCGCCATCGCAGCAGCGAGGTGGAGGGCCTTTCGGCTGTCGTGGGGAGCGCCGGTGTGGTCGGTCCGGTGTCGGCCGGCATTTACGCGGTTGGAGAACGGCTATTCGAGGCGTTGCTGAAAGACCCCCACCCGTCGAGCATGGGTGGGGTATTGGCTTATGCCATTTCGCAGCCCTTTGGCATCCCTGCCTTTGTGGTCGATCCTGTTTCGGTGGATGAGATGGACGAAGTCGCAAGGGTGACCGGCTTGCCCGAGCTCGCGCGATTGCCGTACGACCACGCCTTGGCCTGCAGAGCTTTGGCGCGCCGTGCAGCTTCAGACCTGGGCAAAGAATGGCCAAATGTGAACCTCGTAGTGGCATACCTGAACTCGGCCTCGAGCGTCTGCGCCTTCAGAGGAGGGCGCATGGCGTATGTCAACAACCCTGACGACAGCGGTCCCTTCTCTACAAAGAAGGCGGGCGGTATTGTAGCGCTCGATCTGGCCCGTATGGCCTACGGTGGTCAATATTCTAAAGATCAGTTGATGAAGAGGCTTACGGCGGAGGGGGGCATGGTGGCTCATTTGGGGACCGCCGATTTGGCTTCGGTTAGAAGGCGCATAGAGGCCGGCGACGAGAGGGCGCGCCTCGTCTACGAGGCCATGGCATATAATGTCGCCAAGGAGATAGGTTCTTGTGCGGCTGTCCTGAATGGTGAAGTGAATGCCGTTATCATCTCCGGTGAAGTGGCGCGCGATGCCAGTTTTGTCGCCCAGATTCAGGATAGGGTGCGGTGGATCGCTCCAGTCCTTTGCTATCCGGGGAAGCGGGAACTGTTGGCCCTCGCCGAGGGAGCCTTGCGCGCTTTAACCGGCGTGGAGCCAGTTGGGGAATTCGGCGACCGTATAGCCCCTTGATCTATAAGGCTTTGGTCTCTTCGAATATATTAGTTTAGATAGGAGGATTTTAGATGAAGAAATTGCACTCCCTTGTCGAGCTGTTGGAATACGCCAAAGAGGTAGGCCCTAAAAGGGTCAGCGTGGCCAGGGCGGAGGATGCCGACGTCTTGGAGGCGGTCGATAGGGCACAAAAGGAGGGGATAGCTGAGGTCATCCTGGTGGGCAACGCCGACAAGATCGCAGAAACCGCACGAAGCCTCGGCATCGACCTTTCTCGCTTTCGCCTCGTAGACGCGAGAGGGGGCGAGGTCGAGGTGGGCCTCGCAGCCGTCGAGCTCGTCTCGTCCGGCCAAGCGGACATCCTGATGAAGGGCATGATTCAGACGGCGAATTTCTTGAGGGGTGTGTTAGACAAGGAGAGGGGATTGCGCACAGGCTCCCTCCTTTCTCACGCCTACATACATCAGATTGAGGGTTACGACAGGATTTTCTTCATCTGCGATCCGGCCTTCAACGTTGCTCCTGACCTCAATGCCAAGGTTAAGATATTGAACAATACTGTAAACTTGGCCCATTCTTTCGGCATAGACAACCCCAAGGTGGCGGTGCTCGCTGCCGTGGAAGTGGTGAATCCCGATATGCCGTGCACCTTGGAGGCCGCTGCTTTGGTCCAGATGAACCGCCGGGGCCAAATAAAGGGATGCGTCGTCGACGGCCCGCTCGCTCTCGACAATGCGGTAAACGTGGAGGCCGCAAGGCACAAGGGGATCATCTCGGAGGTGGCAGGGCAGGCCGATATACTTCTCGTTCCCGACATAGAGGCCGGTAACCTCCTGGCTAAGTCCATCGTTTACTTCGCGCCGAATAAGACGGCCGGCTTGGTCTTGGGTGCCAAAGCGCCTGTGGTGCTGACGAGCAGGACAGACTCTCCTGAGACGAAGCTGCTCTCCATCGCCTCGGCCGTGGTCTTGTCCTCCTATAAGGCATGAGCGGCGATTTCAAAGTTCTCGCCATCAATCCGGGTTCGACGAGCACCAAGGTGGCTCTCTTTGAGGGAGAGCGAGAGTTATGGAACATCACTCAACGCTACGATGTCAACACGCTCAAAGCCTTCCCTAACGTCATGGCTCAGGAGGATTTTCGCCTTAGCGAGATCGAGCTCGTTCTAAAGCAGCAGAACACCGCCCTCGAGGAGGTCGATGCCTTTGTGGGAAGGGGTGGCGTTTTGAGGCCCATTCCTGGTGGCACCTACGCCGTAAACGAAAAGATGCTCGATGACTTGCGAAGCTGTCGTTACGGAGCGCATGCGAGCAACTTGGGTGCGCCCATCGCCTGGAGGCTCGCAAGCGAATCCGGTGGCAAGCCTTCTTTTATCGTCGATCCGGTCGTTGTGGACGAACTCGCCGACATAGCGCGCGTCTCAGGGCTCCCCGAGGTCCCTCGCAGGTCCATCTTTCATGCGCTGAACCAGAAGTTTATGGCCAGGCGCCTTGCCGCAGAGCTCGGGCTGGATTACGAAAATGCTAAGATCATAGTAACCCACATGGGCGGGGGCGTCTCCGTGGGTGTTCACGATAGGGGGCGCATCATAGACGTGAACAATGCTCTCGAAGGCGACGGCCCTTTTACTCCTGAGAGGGCAGGCATCCTTCCGAACTGTGGTTTTGTCGATATGTGCTACAGTGGCAGCTATACCTTTGAGCAGGTACAGCGCAAGATAGCGGGCGATGGGGGTATGGTGGCCCACTTGGGGACCAACGACCTGAGAGAAGTAGAGCGTCAAATCAGGTCCGGCGACGAGAGGGCGCGCCTCGTCTATGAGGCCATGGCATATCAGATCGTCAGGACCATAGGTGCATCGGCTACCGTTGTCAACGGCGAGGTAGATGCCATATTACTCACGGGCGGCATCGCCCACAGCGAGGCGTTCGTCGAACTCATCAAAGACAGGGTTAGCTTTATAGCCCCGGTCTACGTCCGTCCGGGTGAAGAAGAGATGCAAGCCTTGGTCCAAGGGGCCTTGCGCGTCTTGCGCGGCGTTGAGGCGGCCAAGGAATACTAACCAGGAAGCCCTTTCTCGTCGAGGGAAGAGTGGTTCATCGAAATCAAGATTATCTTGCAGGAGGATGATTGCACCATGGTTAAAAATTATAGCGGTACAGGGCAACTTAGGAGGGGCACATTTGACAAGATTCTTCTCGGCCCTGGCCCCAGCACTGTAGAATCTCGGGTCCTGAGGGCGCTTTCCGAACCTACCATGGGCTATCTGGATTCGGATTTCCTCGCCATCATGGACGAGACGAAGAATTTGCTGAAGTACGTCTTCCAGACGGAAAACGACCTCGCGATAGCCGTCTCCGGCACGGGGAGCGCCGGTATGGAGACCGCATGTGTAAATATGATAGAACCAGGAGACAAGGTCATCGTCTGTGTCCATGGCTACTTCGGCCAACGCCTGGCCCAGGTGGCCGAACGATGTGGCGCTGATGTGGTCACAATATCGTCTCCTTGGGGCCGTCCTGTGGATCCAGAGGACGTAAGGAAGGTGGTCAAAGCTACGCCTGGGGCTAAGGCCCTCGGCATTGTCCACGCCGAGACGTCGACGGGCGTGCTTCAGCCTCTGGGAGATGTCGCCAAAATAGCCCACGACGCCGGCCTTTTCATGATAGTGGATGCCGTCACATCGCTCGGCGGCGTTGAGGTGCCCGTCGACAAGTTCAGCCTCGATGTTGTGTATAGCGGTTCGCAGAAGTGTTTGGGATCACCTCCAGGCTTGGCGCCTCTCACAGCAAACAGCCGTGCCATGGAGGCCATAAGGAAGAGGAAGGTGCCGGTGCAGAGCTGGTATTTTGACCTTACACTGCTCGCCCGCTATTGGGGAGACGAAAGGCTCTATCATCACACCGCTCCGGCCAACATGATTTATGCGCTGAACGAGTCGTTGAGGATCGTGGCCGAAGAGGGGATAGAGAAGAGATGGGAGCGCCACCTTAAAAACGCGAAGGCCCTGGCGGTTGGGCTCGAGGCGATGGGGTTGAAGCTCTTGGTGGATGAGCCGTACAGGCTGCCTTCTCTCATAACCGTGAAAGTCCCCGAGGGAATAGATGAGGCTGCGTTGAGGAAGCAGCTCATGTCCGTCTATGGAATCGAGGTCGGTTCTGGCCTGGGAGAACTGAAAGGCAAGATCCTCCGCATAGGATTGATGGGCAGCTCCTCCAACAGCAGGAACATAATCCTTCTGCTGGCCGCTTTGGGGAGCACATTGCGTTCCATGGGATTCGCTGCGGACTTGACCGCCTCGTTGGATGCCGTTCGGGAGAATGCTTAAAAAGGGCAGATATTTTATCGTCAAAACTACAAAAATATCGCTTAGAGGGGCTGGCGACAGCCCCTCTAAAAAGTGGGATGCGCTGAGATGAAGTGGATTCGACCTGCTGTATATCTCGCATTGGCCATCCTGGGCCTGTTGTTGCAAATATTTCCCTGGCTTGAATTGCCGGCCGCTGCGGCGTGTGCCGTGGCCATGGCGGTTTCTTTGCCTTATACGAGCAGGGGAAGCAGGATATTGGTGATCTTTTTGATGTCGGTAAGTTGTCTTTTTATGTTGAGCAATGGTGCCGGGCTTTCGCTCTGGGCTAAGGCCCTTACGGACATGCTCGATGTGGTCGTGGTGGTTAGCTTTGTGCCGCTTTTGACGCTGGGCGTCACAGAGGGGGAGTCTCTCAACGTTTTGGGGGACTTTTTGGGGACGCACGTAAAAAGCATGTGGGGGTGCTACGCCGTCATTGCTATCGCGGCCTTTGTAGTGGGCTCGCTGATCCTGGTCACCACGATACCGCTCTTGTGGGTCATAAGTTCTGCCGCGCTTTCGCGCCTCATGAAGGACCCCGACAGGCTGCTGGTCATTTCGATACCGAGGGGTTATAGCGCAGCGCTCGTATGGGCTCCGGCTGCCCCCACGGTGGCCGTATGTCTTGCCGCCTCACAAGCTCAATGGCTCGACGTGTTGCCTTACGCCATAGGGGTGAGCTTTGTCTATCTGGCATTGGCTTTGCTCAGTGGTTATCAGCGCTTTAAAGAAGAAAAAGCCGACCTTTCCTATTCGGATGCAAGGCTATCGCCCGGCAACGAGGGCCTCATCGCGGCACGGCGGAAGGCTTTGATTCAAATGATGTTTTTCTTGGTGGCGTTTGTGGTCTCCGTAGCGTTGCTCACGGGCCCCTACGGTTTCAATTACTACGTCGTCGTTCCGCTTGCTGCGCTCTGCATAACGCTGCTTTGGTTGGTTGTCCTCAAAAGGACGAGGCGCATACCCATGTTGCTCCTGGGTTTTGCAAAGAATACTCTGCCGGGCATAGGCTCTCAAGTTGCCCTTCTGCTCACGGCAGGGTTTTTTGGCACTGCAATGTCGTTAACGCCGATAGAGGGGTGGATAGGAAGCCTTTTGGCATTTTTCTGCAGCAGAGGCGTATTGGTCATCATTGCTGCCCTGGTGGTCCTCATCGTGGGGGGCGCCGTGATCGGCATACATCCTTTTATCACAATAGTGGTGGTAGGTAAAAGCTTGGAGACGTTGGAGTCGGTATTGCCCATTACCGTAGTGGCCCTTACGCTCTTGAGCGCCAGTTCAATAGGGTTTCTCATATCTCCTCTTTCCGCCACTGCGCTTGTCACGTCCGCTATGGCGCACCTTTCATCGTTTGTGGTGGGGCCGCGCAATAACCTCGTTTATGGGATAATCGCCTCTTTCCTGATGGTGGCGATCGTTTACGCAGTTTCTCAATGGATGGCATGATGCGGGAGGGTTCAAGAACGGACCCTCCCTGCGGTTTCGTTTACAGCTACAGCAATTCTTTAAGCGCTTTTAGCGCGGCGTCGTAGTCGGGATGGTTGGTAGCCTCCGGGACTACCTGTACGTAGCGGATTACATCGTCCTTATCCACTACGAAGACCGACCTGGCTAACAAGCGCAGCTCTTTCATCAGGACGCCCCAGTTTTGGCCGAAAGAGGCGTCACGATGGTCTGAAAGCGTTATAACCTTGTCTATCTTGCCAGTCGTGCAGAAGCGCCTTATTGCGAAGGGAAGATCCATAGAGATGTTGAGCACCACCACATCGCCGGGGAGAGAGGCGGCTTCGTCGTTGAAGCGGTGGACCTGGAGGTCGCACACTGACGTATCGAGCGATGGGGTGGTGGAAATGAGTTTGACTTTACCCGCGAAGTCCTTAAGCGTCACTGGCTTGAGGCTTTGATCTAAAACCACGAAATCAGGAGCCTTGTCGTCTACCTTGAGCTCCGGCCCGACCAGCGTTATGGGATTACCTCCCATGGTAACTACGCCCTTGCGTTCGGTCATCCTCTATCCCACCTTTCTCGTGATGTTTGCATTTTAAATAATACTCATTTCAAGCTCGCCGGTCAACGTGCCGAGCATCTCTTATTTTCTGCCGCCTCTGACTGGTCACCTGCTCCTCGTGTGCTCCCTGCTGTTCTTCTGCATTGGTCAACCATGCCCGGGTTTACTTCGCCGGCCGGCACCTTCCCCTTCCTGGCCGTCGAAGTCGAGGTCCCTCAGCTCCTTGAAATGGCCCTTGAGGGCTGGGTAAAGGCTTTTGTAGATAGAGTAGGTGGCATCATAGGTGGCTTTATCTTCCCCGCTCGGCCTGTGCGCCTTTCCGTCCCTTTGTGCGGCTCTTCTGACCGCTTCGTGGCAGTCTTTGTATGCGCCGGAGGCCACTCCGCCCAGCATGGCCGCCCCGAGCGTCGCCGTTTCGTAAAAGGAGAGGGCCACGATTTCAACGCCGGTTATCTCTGACCTCAAGGA
>LGFQ01000042.1 GCA_001508935.1 Synergistales bacterium 54_24 | reverse complement strand
TGGTGGCACAAATAAACCTTGGTGTTTCTCTCCAAGGCTCTTTGGCCACAGTATTATTCAACAACGAGTTTATTTCAAGAGGTTTATTTGATTTAAAATACTAATATTACATAAAATTTATCTTTCTTTGTCACCTTCTATCCCTAAAACGAGCCACTCATATTCTTCGACAGGTGTCTCTTTTAGTGTTGGAGCCATAAGAACATAAATGATCGTTGCTATTATTAAGAATATTATAAAGATGGCGTATTCATAGGGCCATATTAACGCTCCCGGGGAAAATGGCAGAATAAGACTCAAAAAGAAGAATATTGATGCACAAACTGCAACGATGCCAGTTAATATGCCTCCTGGTGCCCTGTAAGGACGATTCATTTCGGGTTCTTGCTTGCGCAGGGTAATGTAGCTACATGCTATATACAAATAGAAGAGCACTACAAAGGCAGAAGTTGCGTCAAGGAACCACATTACAGCCGCTCTGCCTAAAAAAACAGCTATTATAGAAGCCATGGCTGCGATTGTTATTGGAAAAGTCGGTGTTCCGTATTTCGGATGAAGCTTAGCGAAGCCCTTGGGGAAAAGCTTCCCTCTTGCCAATCCAAACAAAACCCTCGAGGCAGAGTAAAAAGAGGCTGAATATGTGGTTACTATTCCTATGATGCCTAAGAACAAAACTATGTAAAAACCAGCTTGGCCCCATGTTCTGGCTACTGCAGAAGCAGCAGGTAAGCTCAAATTTGGCAGTTCGCTTTTAGGTATTTGAAAAGCTATCATGCATCCGATCAGCATATACCATATCGTGCCGACGATAATTGATCCTTGAATTAAACGTGCTAGCTTTTTAGGTTCAGCTTTATATTCTTCGGCCGCTTGTGGAATCATATCAAATCCTATATAGAAAAATCCGGCTAAGGCTAAAATTGATACTATTCCTTTTATAGGACTGAGATTACCCCACATATTTTCTATAAAAAATGCAGGGTTGCCTTTATAAAGGCTTAAACCTACAGTGCAAAACCCTAATACTATGAAGATGACGATCATTACAGTTTGCACAATGCCATAAAGCTTTGCTCCTACATAATTTATGCCATACCATAAAAATGATACAAGAATGCCCAATATCACTTGTGGTAAGTAAACTTTAAAGCCTGCCACTGTGTATAGCGGCATCACTTCGAAGACGCGTGGCCACAAAGTCGCAAAAATTACAGGGATAGAGACCGCCTCAAACATTAACAGTGCGATGTAACTAATAGCCATAAAACATCCGCACCAATATGCGTGTTTTACTCCTAAAGCTTTTAGAGTAAACGCAAATCCTCCTGCCGTCACTGGCATACTGGAGGACAATTCTCCACAAGTTAAGCCTATGGTTAACATTAACGTGCCGCCTATTGCAAAGCCTAAGATAAGCCCCAGCACGCCCGCTTTTTGAATCATACTCCCGAAAGCTACTATCCAGCCCCATCCTATTAAAGCGCCAAGGCCAGTTGCCAATACATCCATGGACGAAAGTGCCTTTTTCAATACGGCTCTTTCTTCTCTCATGCAAACTGCCCCCTTTACTTTATGGAGTTTGTATTTGCGGTAAATTTGCCATAATTGTGTCCCCCGAGAGGCCTACTTTACGTGAGGGAATAAAGCTCGGTGTAACGTCTCTCCCAGGGGACAACAAGTTTATTTATGCTTGAGCTATAGCTTTTTCTAAGATGTCTAATCCTGCCTGAAGCTGTGATTCAGCTATCACCAAAGGCGTGAGCAGGCGGATAACGTTATCTCTAATGCCGGTTTTTAGGACCACCAAGCCGTGTTCCCAGCAGAACCTTTGAATCTTAGATACCTCTTCTTTGGCTGGCTCTTTGGTCTTTTTGTCCTTTACGAACTCTACGGCCACCATCGCCCCTCTGCCGCGCACATCACCGACTATGGAATATTTTTCCTTCCACTGGTCCATGCGCCCCATACATATCTTGCCAATTTGGTTGGCCTTGTCGGCGAAATTGTCCCTCTGCATGATTTCTATAACCTTCAAGCCTGCAACTGCAGCCAATGGGCTTCCTCCAAACGTTCCGCCTATGCCACCGCCATGAACGGAATCAGCTATATCGGCGCGTGCCGTTATGGCAGCAAGGGGTATCCCAGCAGCTATTGATTTGGCAGTCGTTACGATGTCGGGGTATACATCCCAGTAGTTGGTAGCGAACATCTTGCCTGTCCTGCAAAAGCCCGTCTGAATCTCATCGGCAATGAGCAATATCCCGTACTTATCGCATATATTCCTGAGCTCTTTGCAGAACTCATCAGGAGGGATTACAAACCCAGCTTCTCCTTGGATGGGCTCAATGAGTATAGCAGCTACCTCTTCTGGAGCTACCTCTTCGATGAAGAAATCCTCGAAGCACTTGACGCAAAAGAGGTCGCAGCTTTGCCTTTCTTGGCCGTAGGGGCAACGATAACAGTAGGGGAAGGGGATGCGATGAATGCCAGGGGCAAAGGGACCGAAGCCAAACTTATACGGCTTAACTTTGCTGGTCAGCGTCATAGTAAGAAGCGTGCGTCCGTGGAAAGCGCCAGTAAAGGTTATTATCTCTGTCCTCTTGGTAAACCTGCGAGCGATTTTAACGGCGTTTTCGACCGCTTCCGCGCCGGAATTGACGAAGAGCGTTTTCTTTTTAAAATTCCCTGGAATAACGGCGTTTAACTTTTCTGCAAGGCGTATATACGGTTCATTGGGCACGCAGTTTATTTGAGAGTGGAAGAACTTGTCGGCCTGCTCCTTGACAGCCTGGACTACTTCTGGATGGCTATAACCTACATTCAATATGGATATCCCACCGGCGAAATCGATGAACACATTCCCATCGACATCCTCAAATAGCGCTCCTTCGCCGCGCTTGATAAAAACAGGAGCAGCAGAAGTAATAGCCTTAGGCACGTTTTCTTCCATTACCTTGAGAAGCTCCCTCGACTTAGGTCCTGGAAGCTCAGTGACCACCTTGGGGCCGCTCAGTGCCATCACACACACCTCCTGTTATTTATAGAAATCTTAAAAAATTACCACTTAAATAAATTAAGTTTTTAAATAAAAAGCTCAAACCTTAAGATTGGCTATAGTTAATCTTCAATGCTTGTTATATAACGAAAAAATATTTGTCAAGGGCATGAGACAAGTTTAAATTTTTAAAGTTAAAATAAAATTTATTCAAGAATTTGAATTTTGAGAGAGTTTTTGTCCGAAATCGATGGCCTTTTTGAAACTCAAGTTTATGGTCAAGACCGGCAAGAAATAGAGCGCGATCTTGAATAGGTCGAACTTCATGCCGAAGACTCTCCTCGCGATCGAGCCGCGAGAGTAGAACTCCTTCCACGCCCACGTAGCCCCTGCGTCCAGCTCTTCCGGCGACATCTGGGCAGGTTTGAAGACCACGTGCCCCATGTCGTATTTCGACCAGTCAGTGTCTATGATGCGATTTTCCGAATAGAGCTTTTCGTAAAACTTAGTGCCGGGCAAGGGGGTTAGGATGCTGAATTGGGCGAGGTCCATCTTCGCGTCGTATACGAAATCCACAGTCCTCTTAAAGACGTCTCTGTCGTCGCTGTCGAAGCCGAATATGAAGGCGCCTAACACCAAAATGCCGTGGTCGTGGAGGCGCCTCACGTTGGCCTTGAACTCCTCGATCTTGTTGTGCGACTTGCCGATCTCCCCCATGCTCTCCTTCGAAACCGTTTCAAAACCCATAAACAGGCCTACGCAACCGCTCTTTTCTGCGAGTTTCAACAGCTCCTGGTCTTCCGCTATATTGACGGAGGCTTGCCCGGCCCACTTGATTTTGAGCGGAGATAGAGCCTTGAATAGCTCCTTGCTATACCTCCTGTTGCCGGCGACGTTATCGTCCATGAAGCCCACCAACCGCTTGCCCATATGCTCGATCGAGCGGACGACGTCTTCTACGGGCCGGTGGCGATATGCCTTGCCGAAGACGTTGGAGACGGAGCAAAATGAGCAGTCGTAGGGGCAACCCCTGCTGGTCTGTATGGTGCTTTCTACAAAATACGCCTTTTTCTTGTACAAGTCCCGCCTCGGCTCCGGCAAGTTGGCCAGATCGGGCCTGCTTTCATTGAAGTAGAATTTCTCTAAGCGTCCTCTCTCAAAATCGTCTATGAGCCTCTGCCAGGAGCCCTCAGCCTCCCCGATCACGACGGCGTCGCAGTGTTGAATCGCTTCCTCGGGCAAAGCGGAGGGGTGGGGTCCTCCTAATACGACCTTGGCCCCCCGAGCCATGAACTTTTCAGCGATCTCATAGGCCCGAGGTGCGACGGCGGTCATCACGCTTATGCCGACCAAGTCAGCTGTGTCATCGTAATTGAGAGGCTCCACATGCTCGTCCAAAATGGAGACCTCTATGCCCGGCTTGACCAAAGCCGCTATTGTGCTTAGGCCCAGCGGCGGCAATTTGAAGGCCCGCCCCAATCTCTTTGCGTAATAGACATCTTTGCCTGGCGAGATCAATAAAATCCTCATTTAATCATCGTCCTTCCTGATATGTTTTTGTAGGCCGCAGCGAGCGAGTCAGCCTAAACGGCGGCCATTTCATTGAAGGCTGTGATTTTCTCGTCAATGATCGGGACCATCCCGCGGATGCTGTCCCAGTATTCGTCGGCGTCATACCATTGGGCGTTTAGCTCATCAGGGTCCTTGCCCTGTTGTTCGACCCACGTGTAATACTTCAGGTTGTGGATGGCCTTGCGATCGTAATACGTGAGCTCTTTGACCCAATCTACAGAAAGGCCCAGTATATGCCTGTTGTGATCGACAGCGGCCTCCGTTTCGCTGTAAGGTCCGTGCTCTTCTTCCATCTCTTTCAAGCGCGATCCGTAGAGCTCCATCGAATCGGTGAAGACCGTGAGGATTATGTCTCTCTCGGTGAGTTCGTAGTATTTTGCCATCTTCACCGCGGCGATGAGGTTGGCGGCGCCGGAGATGCCCATAAGCGATAGATTTTCCACGGTTTGCGGTGAAAGGCCGCACTTTCTGAGATAGGCCTTCCCAGCGGGAGCGTTGAAGAGCCTGATCGCGGCCATGCAGTCCGCGTCGTCTGCGGCTATCACCATGTCGGTGTTTTTCACGTTGTGGATCCACGGGACGTGCTTGTCGCCGATCCCCTCGATCCGGTGGGCGCCGAAGCCGTTTAGGAGGAGTGTGGGGCACTGCAGCGCCTCGCCGACGGCCAGCGAGCTTGCAGGGTAGAGTCTTTTTAGATAGTCTCCGCAGCCGAGCGTGCCCGCCGATCCCGACGTGAGCGCTACGCCGCAGAAGCGGCTCTTGCCGTCCGCAAGCTGGTTTAAGACCTCTTCCATGGCGTGCCCCGTAACTTCGTAGTGCCACAGGTAATTCCCGAACTCCTCGAATTGATTAAATACGACTGCGTCGTCCCTGTTGCGGCGAAGTTCCTTGGCCTTGTCGAATATCTCCTTCACGTTGCTCTCGCCGCCGGGGGTGGTAATGACCTCTCCCGCGACGCTTTTGAGCCAATCGAAGCGCTCGCGGCTCATCCCCTCGGGCAGTATGGCTATAGAGTCGCACCCCAAAAGCTGTGCGGTGTAAGCGCCACCACGGCAGTAGTTTCCCGTGGAAGGCCAGACCGCCTTTTGCGTAGCAGGGTCGAATTGACCAGTAACGAGGCGCGGGACCAGGCATGCGTATGCAGCTCCCACCTTGTGACAACCCGTGGGAAACCACTTTCCCACCAGCGCCACGATCTTCGCCTTCACGCCCGTTAAAAGAGGCGGCAACTCCACGAAGTTCACGCCACCGTAGAGGCCACCTCGTTCCATGGGCTCATTTTTCCAGGTGATCCTGAAGAGGTTTGCCGGGTCTACGTCCCAAAGCCCGACGCCTTTCAGCCGCTCCTTTACCTTTTGCGGGACCCTGCTCGGGTCCTTCATCTGCTCGAAGGTCGGCAGGACGACGCCTCTTTCCTTCGCCCGCTCGACGGCACGGCGAAGGCCTTCTTCGTTCACGGTCAAATCGAACCCAGCGACCGTCGAGAGCTGTGTCATATGCCGAGACCTTCGTAGATGGGAAATGCCCGGCAAAACTCTTTCACCTCTTCCCTCACCTTTGAAAGTGCCTTTTCGTCGTCGACGGCGTTTGCCACCCTATCCATCCAATCCGCTATGACCTTCATCGCGCTCTCTCCAAAGCCTCTCGTAGTGACCGCTGGCGTTCCGACGCGGATGCCGCTCGTGACGAAGGGGCTTTGGGTATCGAAGGGAATGGTCTCTTTGTTCACGGTTATGCCGGCTTTGTCCAGGGCGGCCTCGAAATCCTTGCCCGTTATGCCGCGCTCCGTAAGATCGACTACTATCAGATGATTGTCCGTGCCGCCGGAGACGAGGCGGAAGCCCTTTTGCAATAGCGCCTCAGCGAGGGCCTTCGCATTCTTGACGATTTTTTTCTGATAATCCTTGAAGTCAGGCTTTAAGGCCTCCTGGAAGGCTACGGCCTTGGCTGCTATGATGTGCATCAGCGGACCGCCCTGCATGCCCGGAAAGACGGTTTTGTCTACGGCCTTGGCGTGCTCCTGCCGGCACATTATCATGCCGCCTCTGGGGCCGCGCAAAGTTTTGTGCGTCGTGGTGGTGACGAAGTCGCAAAAGGGGATAGGGTCTTTGTGGAGGCCGGTCGCTATCAACCCAGCGATGTGGGCTATATCGAACATGAGGTAGGCGCCGACCTCGTCGGCTATCCTGCGGAAGCGTTCGGCGTCTATCTCTCTCGGATACGCGCTTGCGCCGCAGACGATCATCTTGGGCTTGTGTTCGGCAGCCAGCCTCGCCACCTGGTCGAAGTCGATGGTTTCCGTCTCCCTCGTCACGCCGTAGTGGACCACGTTGTAGAGCTGGCCTGAGAAATTGACGGGGCTTCCGTGGGTCAGGTGCCCTCCATGGGCGAGATCCATGGCCAGTATCGTATCCCCCGGCTTGAGCACCGAGAAATACACTGCCATGTTCGCCTGGGATCCGGAATGGGGTTGGACGTTAGCGTGATCGCAGCCGAAGAGCTCCTTCGCCCTGTCGCGGGCGAGATCTTCAGCTCGATCCACGGCCTCGCATCCGCCGTAATAGCGCCTGCCGGGGTAGCCTTCGGCATATTTGTTAGTCAGCACCGACCCCATGGCAGCCAGCACAGCAGGCGAGACCACGTTTTCGGAGGCGATCAACTCGATCCCTTCGCGCTCTCGCTTCAGTTCGGCGTCTAACACGTCGGCGATAGCCGGGTCTATCTCCCTTAAGAGTTCATATGCTCTCGGAAACACTCTCTCCACCATCCTTACCCTCGTGATCATAGGAGCAGATAAAGCACCGAAAAACACACCACATCACTACGCCCTCGAGATAAACAAGAACAAAGCGGCGCAGGACGGTTGCTTTTAAAACATAATACCTCAACCGCGCCCTCTGCGTCCAATGGAATTGTCATTTCGCGGTGCCTTTATAGTGCGCCGATTTATGTGAACGAGCATAAGGAAAAGAAAAAACGGGGGCAGAAGCTTGCCCCCGCAGTTTCGACCTCAAATCCCATTGACGGACCTCGGAAAGAGGTGCAACTCGTCTCTTCGTGTAGCGCGTTATCCGGGGTCGGCGCTCAAGATTTGACCGCGAGGCCGTGGATGAAGTCCGTGAGGCTGCGCCCCGGCGGCACCATCGGCATGACGAGCTCTTCTCTCGGTACGAGGATGTCCACCAAGGCCGGCCCCCCGCAGGAGAGCGCTGCGTCGATGGCGCTCTCTACTTCCGATGAGATCTCCGCCCTCCATCCTTTGACCCCATACCCCTGGGCGAGCTTCGCGAAATCGCAAGGGGAGTCGGTGAGCGTCTCCGCATATCGGCGGTCCCAGAAGAGCTCTTGCCACTGCCTCACCATGCCCAAGGAGCTGTTGTTGAAGACGAATACCTTGACCGGCAGGTTGTATCTGGCGCACGTCTCGAGCTCTTGAGCGTTCATCAATATACTCCCGTCGCCGGCTATGCATATAACGCGCTCGCCCGGGCGCGCTAAGCTTGCCCCCACCGCAGCGGGCAATCCGAAGCCCATGGTCCCTAAGCCGCCGGAGGTTATGAAGGTGCGTGGGGCCTCTACCTGCCAGTAGAGGGCTGCCCACATTTGGTGCTGTCCCACCTCCGTCGTAACTACTGTTTCGGCGCTCACGCGGCTGCGCAGCGTCTTGAGGGCGAAGGCCGGCAGCAGATCTTCATCTAACGGGTAAGCCTCTCTCCAAGATTCGATCTCCTCAAACCAATGCCTGCGGCTCGGGTGCGGCCTCAAATCCTCGGTCAAAAGCCTTAGGACTTTTCGCGCGTCTCCCACGAGCGGGAAGTGGGCGCGGATGTTTTTGTCTATCTCGGCGGGGTCCAGATCCACGTGTATTACCTTGGCGAGCGGGGCGAACGTTGTGGCGAAGCCGGTGGTGCGGTCCGAAAACTTGGTCCCTACGGCCACGAGCAGGTCGGCCCGCGATGCGGCCAGATTTGCCTCCGGCCTGCCGTGCATCCCCATCATCCCCAAAAAGAGGCGGTGACTCTCGGGGAATGCCCCCTTCCCCATGAGCGTGCACGACACTGGGATCTCTCCGGCTTCGGCGAACGTGATCAGTTCACCGGCGGCGCCGGAGGCGATGACGCCGCCCCCGGCCAGTATCAGCGGGCGCTCCGCGCGGGATAGGGCATCCCTTGCGCCCTGAAGGGTGCTCAGCTCTTCGGCGTTTGGCCGGTAGCCTGGCAGATCTATTTTTGGAGGGTAGAGGAAGTCGGCCTCCTCTTGTTGGACGTCGGAGGGGAGCGTTATGAGCACCGGTCCCCGCCTTCCCGTCGTGGCTATGTAAAACGATGCCCTCAATACGGACGGAAGCTCGCCGGCCGAGCGCACCAGAAAGTTGTGCTTCGTCACGGGCATGGAAGAGCCGTATATGTCGGCTTCCTGGAAGGCGTCGCTTCCTATGAGATGTCTCGCCACTTGGCCCGCTATCACGATGAGCGGGATCGAATCCATATATGCCGTGGCCAAGCCCGTGAGGGCGTTCATGGCCCCTGGCCCGGAGGTGACGATGCATACGCCGGGCTTGCCGGTGACCCTGGCGTAACCGTCGGCGGCGTGGCAAGCCGCCTGCTCATGGCGGGCTAAGATGTGAGCAATGGAAGAATCATAGAGGGCGTCGTATAGAGGGATCACGGCGCCTCCTGGGATGCCGAATGCCACCTCCACTCCCTCGAGCTCCAAAGCCCTTACTACCATCTGCGCACCCTTCATCTTCAAGCTCCTCAAACCTCCTTCTCTTTGAGCCTCTCTCGCACGTAAGGCACGAGTCCGCCCACCTCTATCAGGTGCTGCAGAAACGGCGGATAAGAGGTGGCGCGGTATGTCTCACCCTTACTCAAATTTCTGATGATGCCGGTGGAGGGGTCCACTTCGACCTCGTCGCCGGCGGATATCCCATTAACTGCCTCGCTCGACTCGAATATGGGCAGTCCAACGTTTATGGCATTGCGGAAGAATATGCGGGCGAACGATGCCGCTATGACGCAGGAGACGCCCGCGCTCTTTAGCGCCAAGGGGGCATGCTCGCGGCTGGAGCCGCAGCCGAAGTTTTCGCCTCCCACGACCACATCGCCCGGCTTCATCTTTTTGATGAACTCCGAATCTAAGTCCTCCATACAGTGGCGCCCCAACTCTTCAGGATCGCTCGTCACCAGGTATCTCGCGGGGATTATGACGTCTGTGTCGACATCGTTGCCGTATACCCATGCCCTGCCACGCAGTTTCTCGCTCATCGAACCTCACCCCTTCAAACTTTGAAGCTCATCCGAGGACAGCACTTCCCGCGGATCCGTAACCCTTCCGGTGACGGCGCTTGCTGCCGCTACGAGCGGCCCGGCCAGGTAAAGGGCGCTTTTCGGATGCCCCATGCGTCCGACGAAGTTCCTGTTGCTCGTCGAGACGCACACCTCCCCTTCGGCCAATATCCCGAGGTGCCCGCCGAGGCACGGGCCGCAGCTGGGCGTGCATACCACAGCTCCTGCCTTTACGAACGTGGCGATATGCCCCCTCTCGAGGGCAGCGTTGTAAACCTCATACGACGCGGGGATAACGATCAGGCGCACGTCGTCGTGCACCGATCTTCCCTTTAAAACCTTCGCTGCCATCTCTATGTCGGTGAGCCTCCCGTTCGTGCACGAGCCGATGAAGACCTGGTCGATTTTTACGTCTGAACACTCCTCAGCGGGACGGGCGTTGGCAGGTGAGGATGGGGCCGCCACGAGCGGTTTGAGAACGGAGGTGTCTATATCCACCTTTCTGGCGTAGTTAGCCCCTTCGTCGGGGTAGACGGGGTTAAAAGGCCTTACGGCCCGCTCTTTGGCATACTTTAGCATCGTCTCGTCGGGCACAAAAATCCCCGCCTTCGCTCCGCCCTCCACGGCCATGTTGGAGATCGTAAAGCGATCGTCCATTGTCAAGGCCTTTACGGCAGCTCCGTGAAACTCGAACGCCTGGTATCGGGCTCCCTGGGTGCCCACGATCCCTAAGAGGGCGAGTATCAGGTCTTTGCCGACGATCCACGGCGGAGGCGTACCCTCGAAGTTCACCTTTATAGTAGGGGGTACCCTCAGCCACGTCTCGCCGAGTGCCCACGCAGCGGCTAAATCCGTAGAGCCCATGCCCGTGGCGAAGGCCCCCAAAGCGCCGCCGGTGCACGTGTGGCTGTCGGCCCCCAAGACGATTTCCCCCGGCAGGATTTGCCCTTGTTCTGGGAGAAAGGCGTGTTCGACGCCTACGCGCCCCACCTCCCAGTAGAGCATCCCTTGCTCCTTGGCGAAGACGCGCGAAAGCTTTACCTGCTGGGCGGAGGCTATGTCTTTGTTGGGCGTGAAATGGTCGGGCAGGACAGCGCATCTCTTGGGGTCGAATACGCGAGAAGCTCCCATCTCTTTGAGGGCCTTTATGGCTGGAGGGGCAGTAATGTCGTTGGCGAAGGCGAAATCGACCTTGACGTTGCAGATATCCCCTTCTTTGGCCGACTCGCCGCTGTGTGAAGCTATGATGGCGCTTGCAAGCGTGCGTTTCATCTTACGACGACCTCCTTTTGGGCTGTCCTGTGGCGCAGGCGGTTCAGCGCATTCACGTACGCTTTTATGCTCGCTTCTATGACGTCGGTGCTGGCCCCTCGTCCCTGGGCGGTGAATTCCCCATCTTTCAGGACAACCACGGCCTCCCCTAACGCGTCGGAGCGCTCGCTGACGGCCTGCAGGCGAAAGCTCACCAGCTCCGGCGAAAGGCCCGTGATGCGACGGATAGCGCTGTAGGCGGCGTTTATGGGGCCGTTGCCCGTGGCCGCGTCGTATCTCTCTTGCTCGCCGTCCCATAGAGTGACGGTAGCCGTGGCTCCGCGACTTCCCACGTGCACCTCGAAATGGCGCAGCTCGTAATCGTGGTTCGTAGCAACTCCCAAGATCTCGTCCACCACGAGCGCCTCCAGATCGCCGTCGGTCACCACTTCCTTGCGGTCGCACAGTTCTTTGAAAGCAGCAAAGGCCTTGCGCAGTTCTTCTTCGGAGAGAGAATAACCCAGCTCTTCCAGGCGCTGGCGGAAGGCGTGGTGCCCGGAGTGTTTGCCCAGCACTAGGCGCGTTCCGGGAGCGCCCACATCCTCTGGTTTCATTATTTCGTAAGTGGCGCGGTTGCATAGGATGCCGTGCTGATGGATCCCGGCCTCGTGGGAAAAGGCGTTATCTCCCACGACGGCCTTGTTGGGCGGCACGGCCACCCCAGTCAGGCGCGATACCAATCTGCTCACCCCGTAGAGCTTCGTCGTGTCGATGTT
>LGFQ01000041.1 GCA_001508935.1 Synergistales bacterium 54_24 | reverse complement strand
CTTAAGATATCTGTCATCGGACCTCGTGAGGCGAACTTCAAATCCTTTATTCTTAAGTATAGAGGCGACTCTCTTCGCTACAGATAGGTTTATATCCTTTTCTCTAAGGCCGTTGGCCGTAGCGCCAGGATCCTTGCCTCCATGACCGGCATCCAACACCACGACAGGCCTGCCTTGCGGGGCAACCCGAACGGGTGCAGGTTGAACCGGCCTCGGCGCAGCAGGCGGTAATGGCTCGGCCTTATCCGCTTCATTTAAATAAAAATCCACCACATATCGCGGCGGGTCGAGCAGGGGAAAGTGCTTGACAACCCCATCTTCATAGATAAAGGAGAGCGCTGCCCTATTTCCGGACTTAACAAAAGATACCTTTATCGAGGAGGTATAGGGATTTTCAGGATTGTCAAACCCTTGCAGGTCCGCATCGCCGAAGACGAGTTCGATCTTTCCTTTCGACTCCCTCACCTGTGGCCACAACGGCGAGGATAGATCTACTACAGCCCTTATCTGCTCGCCCGGTTTTCCCCAGCGTAACCCATAGAGGGTCAGTTTTGGAGGGGCACCGGATAGCGGCGCTTGAGGCTTCTCTTTGAGCGGGGCCTGCGTTGACTCAACGGCACTTTTGCTTTTACCATCAGAAGGCATCTCTACGACGCCGGCCCATCTGTATTCTCGGCCAAGAAAGCGAGAAAAGGCCTTAACGGCAGACCTCGCCTCCACCCACCAATGTCCCCCTTCGACGAGCACTACAGAGGAAAGAGGCACGATCTGAGAGTTAAGCCTGGCAGCCGAGGCATTCTTTACAAACTCAAGGTGCGAGCCGCCGCTTTCGAGCACGAGCGAATCTTCATCCGAAGTTGCGGAACATCCCAAAAGCTCACCCATTATATCCACGGGAGCCAAGGTTTCCTTTCCGCGCTCGCGCACCTCTATGTCTCCCACGATTCGATTCCCCTCCCAGAGCCTCCAACCTTGGGCTCCCCAGAGAGGTAACGCAGCCGCAAATAACATCAAGCTCACGAGGGCTGTTCTACTTGCCCGCCACCGCAATTCCTTCCACCACCATAGAGCATCCGCCTACGCTTCCGAAGAATTTAAGGTCGTTTCCCAAAACGACGACATGTTTTAGCAATTCGAGGATGTTCCCCGCCATAGTAGTCTCTGCGACAGGGGATGCGATCTCGCCGTCCGCTATCAGTGCGCCTTTCACTCCCAAAGAAAAGTCGCCGCTCACCGAATCCACGGTATGCAAACCCATCATCTCCGTCACGTATAGCCCGCGCCCAATTTCACTCATAAGCTTCGCCTGAGAGCACTCGCCCGGCACCGGATAGAGGTTCGTAATATCCACATCGGGGGGTGAGGCCATTCCCCTGGAGGCATTGCCCGTGGATGTCGCTCCATCTTCGTTGGCGTGTCTTATATTATACAAAAAACCCCCGACCTTTCCGCCCTCCATGAGGCAAGTGCACCCCGTAGGCACTCCCTCGTCGTCAAAGAGGGCTGTTCCCATGCCACCTGGTAACCTGCCATCATCGACGAGAGAAAGACACGGAGAGGCGATCTGTTGACCAAGCTTTCCCTTCAAAAGAGACCTGTTCTTATGAATCTGAGAGGCACAAAAAAGCTCCCCCACTATAGCGAGTAGCGAAGACGTCGCCTCAGGGTCCAAGAGCAGGGTGTAGCGCCCGGTCGGCACCGGCTTTCCTCCCAAGACCAAGGCAGTTTTTTTAACAGCACACTCCGCCACAAAAGCATGATCCAGCGCGGAGAAAGAGTGACTCTCATCGTCATAGCCTCCCATCTCCACACTATCCCCCTCTTGGAGCAATACAGCCACGCCGCAGGCAGCAAAGGTTTCCCTTCGCCAAGCGGCCACCCCTACGCTATTGGCGTAAAACGTCTCTTCCCATCCATCGCTCCAGGCCGCGCTTCGAACCGAGAGAAGTCTCTTATCTGAAGAAGAGGCCAGTTCCGTCATCTCTCTGCAAATGCGCAAGCGCTGATCATGAGGGACTCCGCTTAAGATGGCAGGGTCTTCCAACCGTAGAACATCGTTTCCGCATTCACATCCGCAGGATGTGCCAGAAAAGAGAGCCACATATGGATCGTCCTTGGCATTACGACAATTGGATAGGCTCCACTCTATCAAGCTAAGGAGGTCTGCCCGATCGAAGGCATTGCCGTATGCTATTCCCTGGCGGCCCGCGGAATCGAGTGTCCGCAGGCTTAAAGCGCTCGTCTTGCCGGTAACGTCGTCCTCGATATCGCCGTCTCGCATGGCCAAATGAGAGCTCTCGCCGCGGAGGTATATCGCGTCTGCACCGAAGGCGCCGCGCTTTTTGGCCTCGTCGATGGTCCAGGCGACCAAAGATTCTATATCTCGGCGCGAGGCATACAGCATCAGCGAAAAGCCTCCTCAAGTATTATACGGGCCGCTTTGTCCACATCTTCAAAGGAGACGTCGTAATGGGTCACCAAGCGGGCTCTTTTCTCGGAAGAGGCGTTAAAGAGAACGCCCCTCACTTTACAACGCCGAGACAGCTCATCAGCGGATAGACCGTCCTCGGGAAGGCCCAAAAATACCATATTCGTCCTCCTGATCACCGGTTCGACATAGAGGCCGCCGTCTTCCAGCGTTTTCGCCAAAAGCGAGGCCTTCTCGTGGTCTTCCCTGATGCGCAGACGCATCTCTTGAAGGGCGACGAGTCCGGCGGCCGCCACCACTCCAGCTTGTCTCAAGCCTCCTCCCACTCGCTTTCGCCACTTCCTTGCCTCATGTATAAACGACTTCGAGGCGCATATGAGCGACCCCATCGGCGCACCGAGCCCCTTTGAGAGGCACAGTTGCACCGAATCTACGATGGAGGAATAGGCCTTTATTTCCACGTCCCAAGCGACAGCAGCGTTGAAGAGCCTAGCTCCATCCAGGTGCACGGCCAAACCTTTCTCTCTGGCTGCGCTCACCGCCTCGGCAAAATTTTCTACACTTACCGCGACGCCACCGCAATTGTTGTGCGTGTTTTCAAGGCACAAAAGGACGGCAGGGGCAAAGTGGATATTCTCTGGCCTACATGCGGCTTTTATATCATCCTGCGCAGGAATGCCATCGTCGTCGCTCACCACGAGCGGAACGACGCCTCCTAAGGTAGCCATGCCTCCCCCCTCATGGGTATAGATATGGCTCCTCCGCCCAACTATGGCACCGTCTCCTCTCTTGCAATGCGTCAAGAGTGAAACGATGTTGCCCATGGTCCCAGACGTGGCATAAAGGGCCGCCTCGTGTCCGGCAAGATCGGCAGCATATTCCTCGAGCTTGCGAACCGTCGGGTCTTCGCCGTATACATCGTCGCCCACCTCGGCATTTGCCATGGCCTCCCTCATCCTCTGCGTGGGCTTTGTAACCGTATCGCTCCTAAGATCTATATACATAGCCTTGCCTCCCAAAATTTAAAGTCTTCATAGCCTTATGCCCAATTCGTCCCACGGAATGGCATCATTGGGTACTGTGATGCCGATATCGACGCCTGGGCGGTTCTCTCCATGAAAGTCGCTCCCGGCAGTGGGGCGCAACCCCAATCCATCTGCCAACCGCAGGAAGCGAAACACATCCTCCCCCTTGTGATGAGCCGAGTAGCATTCGAGCCCCCATAAGCCAGCGGCCTTGAGTTCACTAAGGATGCGGAGAAGATCCTCGTCTTCGGCACCGATTTCGCCAGGATGAGCCAACACAGATACACCCCCGCTCTTCGAAATGAGGTCGATGCACTCGAGGGGCGAAAAGCGGACCCTCGGCACATAGGCAAGCCCTCCTTTGGCCAAGAAACGCCTGAAGGCGCCGTGCAGGTCCGGCGCATATCCTTTCCTGACCAGCACACGGGCGAAATGGGGCCGCGCCACCACCTCACCTCCAGCCTCAGCCTCCACCTCTTCCAATGAGATCGCCACGCCGAGCTGATTGAGCTTCTTGCAGATTGCCGCATTGCGCTTATCCCTGTATTCCCGGAGGGATGACAAATGCTTTTCTAAGAAAACATCATCGCGGCGGAAATGATAGCCCAAGATGTGGATCGTGTAAGGAGCGTCAGCGGACAATTCCACGCCTGCTATGCCATGCACGGAGTCGCGCTCGCAGCTTTTCATAAACTCATCGAGCCCTTCAGTGGTATCATGATCCGTCAGGCTTATGACAAGCACACCGCGACCCTTCGCCAGTCGAACGAGATCTCCCGGAGAGAGAGTGCCATCGGAGCAATTGCTGTGGAGGTGAAGATCAACGCGCATCATAAAAGCCTTAGCGCGATGTCCCCCCTTCCGCTACCTCCTGCTCTCCCAAGAAGGACTCAATCTCGAAAAGGCCGGCGATGTCTAAAAGGACTATCAGCCGTCCGTCGTCGATCTTGGCCACACCCTTCAAGTATTCCCTTGATATGTTTGAATCTACAGAATCGGCTGGCTCTATTTGCCCTTTTCCTATCACCCTCACCTCTCTCACTCCATCTACGATGACGCCAAAAGCGACATCCCTGTGCTCAACCACGACGATTCGCGATCTCGTCCCAAACTCCAAAGCCTCCCCCCCCAACTTCAGGGAGACATCCATGATGGGTATCACGGTGCCGCGCAGGTTGATTACACCTCGCACATAAGGAGGCGCGTTTGGGACCCTCGTTATCTGCTCGGAAATCCGCACAATCTCGCGCACATCTTCAACTTCCAACGCGTATTGTTCGCCGAGCAGATCGAAAACCAATATCACGATTTCTTGACCGTATTCTTCGTCTTTTGGCAAGGATTTTCACCTCCAAGGCTCATATAATAGCCTAATCCCATCGAGAGAGAATATAGCGATGCCTTCATTATTCAAGAGGGCCACCGACGGAGGAAGCTCTCCTTTGGGAAGGCCCGCAGAACCCGGGTTCAAGAATATGACGTTTTCTTCTCTCTTAATAGAGGTCAAATGGGTGTGCCCCGATATGGCCGCCGCGGCGCCGCAGAAGATGGCCTTCTCCTTGAACGCCTCCTGGTCCTCGCCGTGAGAGAAGAGCAGAAGCCTTTCGTTCCACCAGGAAACGAGCAGAGAGGCACTCACCGGCCATTTCAGGAGCGCTTCGTCAATTGGAGCATCGCAATTGCCCCTGACCAAGAATACAGGGACAGGAGAAGCGTTGATTTCCTCCGCCAATGCCTTGGGATCGTATCCATCAGGCATGGGGTTCCTCGGGCCGTGATAGAGCACATCCCCCACATGAAATATGGCATCTACATACCCCCAGACGGCACAGGCCTTCCTCCAAGCCGTAACGCTGCCATGGGTGTCGGCAATGATCGCTACTCTACCTTTCAAGCAACCTTCCCCCAGTCTCTATGGCTATCAAATCCCTCAAGATGGCGCTCGCCGTCTCCCTGGCTCCGGCGCCTGGACCGATTATGCTAATTTCTCCAATTGTATCAGAGAGAAGGAGGGCCCCGTTGGTTATTCCTTCAACGCTCGCGAGCGGATGAGAGAAAGGTATAACCTCAGGCTTGACAGAAATGGATGGCTCCTCATCGAGCGAAGCCCTTGCGATGAGCTTTATGCGCCCTCCTCTGCGGCGGGCATCGTCCATCATATACGGCGTTATGCCGCGTATCCCCTCTACTGCAACGGAGCGAAAATCGACGGCTGGCATCCCCAAAATAGCCTGAGCCACAATGATAACCTTCGCTGCCGCATCCCATCCATCTACATCCAGCGTCGGGTCAGCCTCGGCATAGCCCCGCCTTTGGGCATCGCGCAAGGCCTCATCAAACGAAGAGCCGGCGGCGATGAGGGTGAGCATGTAATTGGTCGTGCTGTTTACAATTCCCTCAAAACGGCGTATTCTGCTGCCAGCAAGGCCACATCTCGCCAAGGAAAAGAGGGGCGTGCCGGCCATAACAGTGCCCTCATAAAGGAAATATACGCCATGCATGGCGGCGATCTCCGTCAATTCATGAAAATAAAAGAGCAATGGGCCTTTGTTCGATGTGACTACGTGATGTTTACCCTTTAGGGCTTTTCGGATATAATCCGCTGCGGGTTCGCCGGTCTCCACGTTCGGCGAGGTGCACTCCACTAAAACGTCGTAGTCACAGTTTTCCAAAAGCTCGTCCACGCTTTGCCCTACGATGTATGGCTGCTCCCAGACGCCCACGCGCCCTGTCTCTTCTTCCGTTTTCAAAAGCCTCTCGACGGGAAGGCCGTTTGAGGCACATACGCTGCCCCTATGACGCGTAGCCACGCCTACGACGCACATCTCCAAACCATAACTCGCCTTGAGGAAGTTGGCTTTAACGGATAACATTTCGCAAAACTGCCGGCCAACATTGCCAAAACCCAAAAGCAAAACCCTCAAAGCCCCTTCCCCCTTGCCACTGCACATCTGCGTGGGTTATAATTTCGACGCAATTATTCACCACATTTTTTGTATCATACCACGGAGGCAGGTGATTTGTGAGGATGCCTCACGCTTTGGTCACTGGGGGAGCTGGGTTTATAGGGTCGCACCTGTGCGAGGCTCTCGTCGAAAGAGGTTGGCATGTCACTTGCCTCGATAATCTCTCTACGGGGTGTCGCGATAATATTTCACACCTTAAGGGGGAACGCTTTTCTTTCATCGAGGGAGATGTGAGGGACGGCGCTATCCTCGAAGAGTTCACAGATGGCGTAGGCGCGCTCTTTCATCTTGCTGCCATGGTATCCGTCCCCATGTCGATGGAGCATCCTCTATTGTGCCACGAACAAAACGTCACTCCGCTGCTTTTCATCCTCAACATCGCCAGAAGAAAAGGTTTTTCCATAGTATATGCCAGCTCGTCCGCCGTCTACGGAGAAGGAGGCGCAAAGCCCCTCAAAGAAGACGATCTGCCTGCCCCGCAATCTCCTTATGGGGCAACGAAACTCATAGACGAGATATACGCAACCATGGCGCACCGCGCCTGGAAGGTGCGCGCAGTAGGCTTGAGGCTCTTTAACGTCTACGGCCCGAGGCAAAACCCTAACGGAGAATATGCGGCGGTCATCCCGCGCTTCATCGAGGCGTTAACCTTGGGCAAAGAGGTCAAGATCTACGGCGACGGCCGCCAGATGCGCGACTTCATATTCGTGAGGGATGTGGCCCGAGCCTTCATAGCCGCAGCCGAAAGGTCGCACAGGCTCGGAGGAAGGGTTTTTAACGTCGCATCGGGCGTAGCTGTATCCATCAACGAGCTATATGCGCTCATCTCTTCGATAACAGGTGCAACTCAGACTCCGACCTTTGAGCCTCCACGCCCGGGCGACATCGAGTACAGCACAGCAGATGTAAAAAGAATGAGAGCAGAGTTGGGACTAGTGAAAATCACGCCGCTTGCCGAAGGGCTCGAGGAGACGCTGGCATACTTCACCGAAAGGTCATCCGCATTTGAGGAGCGAGTGGAGCTAAAAGGAGGATAATCTGCTATGGCAAAGACGGGTAGCTTGACGCTTTACGAGGACGCATCCAGGCGCTTTATGCTGTTAGGCTGGGAGGAGCAAGAAGAAGGGGGCGTCGTCCAGACGAACCAATATTTGATTCAAAGCGGCGACGAGGTCATACTCCTCGACCCGGGCGGAGCCCACGTGTTTCCGCGCGTGTTGGCCAACGTCACCGAGATGACCAATATCGACAACATCACCCATATCTTCTATTCCCATCAGGATCCGGACGTGAGCTCCGGCATAACGCTATGGCTTTCTATGGCCGAGCGAGCGACTGTTCATATATCAGGTCTGTGGACACGCTTTCTGCCGCACTTCGGCGTTTTCGATCAAAGCCGTATAGCTCCCATCCCAGACAGGGGAGGCGTTATAACCCTAAAGAACGGCCAAAGGCTTGAGTTCATACCCGCGCACTTCCTCCACTCCACGGGTCAGCATACCCTCTACGATCCTATCTCGAAGATATTGTTCAGCGGTGATATCGGCGCCGCCATCTTCCCTCCGGGGAAGCGATACCCTGTTGTGGAGCGCTTCGATGAACACGTTCGCTACATGGAGGGTTTTCACCGCCGCTACATGGCCTCACAGGAGGCATCCAGTTTTTGGGTCAACATCGTTTCGAGCAGGGATATCGAAGCCATCGCCCCGCAGCATGGCGCTGTGATAAAAGGCAAAGATAACGTGAGAAAGTTCTTCCAATGGCTGGGCCAATTAAAAAGTGGTGTCGACTTAATCGAGGAATGGTATGGCACAAAGGCCACCCTGGCCGTCAGAAAGTAAGGTGGAAGAGATGAGCCATCCCGAAGCTATCCACAAGCTATCCAGATCTCACTTCGGTTTCACACTTATGACCTCTTTCATGGAACAGTTAGATGAGGTGCTCGTCCACCGCGTCCTTGAAGTCCAGGGCGAACTCTCCGAGATATCGCAGCGTTTCACTGAGCTAAAAGGAGAGTTCGAACGCATCGTGAAAGAGTTCGATCAAAGCAGGCAAGAGGCCCAAAAAAACGCAGGTCAGATCAAAGAAATGAACACAAACCTTACCAGGGAGCTCGAAAGCTCTGGCACAAACCTGGAGAACATGAGCGCAGACGTAGATCGCACCGTTGCCTCCACATACTCTACCCTCAACTCATTTTTGGAGATAGAAAAAATCTCCAAGGAGATCCAAAAGATCGCCAAGCAGACGAACTTGCTCGCCCTGAACGCCTCCATCGAAGCTGCAAGGGCCGGAGAACATGGTAGGGGTTTCGCCGTAGTGGCATCAGAGGTCCAAAAGTTGGCCGTGGAATCGCGGAATGCGTCGGAGCGCATATCGCAAAGGGTTGGAGAGATATCCAAAGCCGTCGAGGACACCATGGATAACATAAAGAGCGTCGGCGAGATGTTTCATGTGCTTCGTGACACTATGGGTTCTTTCCTCAGCTTCCTGGACATGAACAAAAGCTTCTTAGAAAATCTGACGGGCATCATGGAGTCGGCAAGTCAGGGGGTTTCAGTGGCTTCCGAAGAAATGGGCGATTCCACGGAGATCATGAGGGACGCGATGAAAAAGTTCGACTCCATGGCGCAGACCATATCGGCCATAGTGAAAGCCCAAAAGAACTTGGGCAACCTGCAGCTTTAGCCCTCACCATATTATAAGTGCTCACGCCGCGGGGAGGCTGCTTTGAGCAGGCAGCGGATGTCATCGAGCTCGTGTATACCGAAGATGTCTCGTTTCAGGCGGTCGATATTTAAGGCTTCGAGATCCGGGTGATCGGAGACGAGGGCGGAAAACTTGCGTTCGAGCTCGATAGCGGTCAACGGTCGTTCTGGAGTGCCCGAAGCGTGTTCTACAAACTCTCTGACGATATGACCGCCTTCAAGCTCGATAGCGACTTCGGCTTGATCTTCGCCTAAGGAATCGTCTACCGCCACCGTAACGAGGTTGCGCACCTTTTTTATCTCGGCATCCCCAACTCTGCCATCGGCAAAACTGCTCGGGGCCACAACCCCGTCGACGAGCGCTACGGCTAAACAATGGTAGATAGAGAACTTGCCCTCCAATCCTGTCTGCGGCTCGCTTTTCCCCGTAAGCTCCAACACCAGGGGATGACATTTGGCGCGCACGGATGTCACACGACGGTAATCCAAAGCGTATTTCTGCCGCAAAGAGATCACACCATCGATAGCTGGATGGGTTACAACCCCGCACGGATAAGGTTTAAAGCCGGAACTGAGGATTTCCCATTTGGATGCCCAGCCTTCGGTCAGGCGATCGAGGTGAGGGTCGTCGGACATCACGTGGCAGAACCCCCTCTCGGCCTCTAAGCTTCTTTTCGAACTTGTGAACCCTTCGCGAGCAAGCAATGCCGCCAACAGCCCGTTTTGTGCTGCTTTTCCAGCGTGAAACGGTTTAGTCATGGTGCCGAACATTTCGCGCAAGCCTGAAGCTTGAGAAGCCGCAATTCCCAAGGCGTGGACCATCCGATCGACATCGAGCCGAAGGAGTTTCCCACAAGCGACAGACGCCCCGAATACGCCAGCTGTGCCGGTTACGTGCCAACCTCGGTCGTAGTGAGACGGGTGAACGGATAAGGCCACCCGAGCGCTCGTTTCGTACCCGGCCACGAACGCCACAATAAGTTCCTTGCCCGAAACTTTGCCCATCCCGCTCCCGTCGCCACAGACGTTCGGTAAGGCTTCGCTCAGTGCCAAACAGGCCGATAGAATAGGGGCGTAGCCGTGCAAAATGGTGGGGAAATGCGTGTCATCGAAATCGAGGATGTGCGCCATCGAGCCGTTGATCAAGGCCGCCCACAGGGCATCCCGCCTCTCTTTGCGCCCGATTACAGTAGTCTGCGCAGGGGATCCCAAAGCAGCACTCGCTCTCACCATTTTTCCTACCAACGGATGTTGGGATGCCCCGATGGAAACGCCGAAGAAATCCAAGGCGCTCTGTGCGGCTCGATTTACGACTTCATCGGGAATATCTTCGAAACGCAAGCCTAAAATCAGCTCTGCCAAGGAGCGTGTCGACTCGCGATGATGCCCTTCGGCAACAGATTTCCGCTGCATGGACAACTGTTGTCACCCTCTCAAGGTGTTATAGATGTTAATCGAAAAGCGGACTTTCGCATTTTCTGCGAAAGACCGCTTTTCGAAACCTGGTGGAGGCGCGGGGAATCGAACCCCGGTCCGACAGGGGCCAACCGCACGGGCCCTACGGGCGTAGTCCCCGATGGCGATCTCGAGGGAGAGGCTATCGGGGACAGAGCCCCTCCCTCCAGCCCCCTTGAGGTGTCCCTGGCCCTCAGGAGACGCTAAGGAGCCAGGTGAGCCGCTCTGTGTGACATCCTTGGCGCCCAAGCGGCGGAAGCGCTAAGGATGTGCTGCTTACTGCTTAAGCAGCGAGTGCAAACGTGTCGTCGGCACTTATTTTTGTTGCCGCTGTTTTACGAGGTTACGGCACCTCGGCCCGCACCCACGCGGCCCTCCAACCTGCCGTCGAGACCGTACGCCCCCAAACTCACTCATTCCTAACGGCTACGCGGCGCGCTCGCTCCATGGCCCTCTGGGCGTCTCTCTCAGCTATGGCCGCTCGCTTATCGTACTGCTTCTTTCCTTTAGCGAGGGCAACTTCCACCTTAGCCCAACGATTATCCTTGATGTACACAGAAAGAGGCACCAGCGTGAGCCCTTTTTCCTTGGTTTTTCCCAGCAGACGCTTAATCTCCTCCCTCCGGAGGAGCAACTTCCGCGGGCGCAACGGATCGTGGTTGTAAAAGCTCCCGCGTTCGTAGGGCGATATATGGACGTTGTAAAGCCACAGCTCTCCATTATCGATTTTAGCGTAACCATCTCTCAAGTTGATGCGCCCCTCGCGCACCGACTTGATCTCCGTGCCAGTGAGCACAATCCCCGCTTCGTACGTCTCTAAGATGAAATAGTCATGAGTTGCCTTTCGGTTTCTGGCTACCACTTTGTTGGGCACTCATACAAACCTCCGCCCTCAAGCTTTTGGTCGGGGCGAGAGGATTCGAACCTCCGACCTCCTAGTCCCGAACCAGGCGCGCTAAACCAGACTGCGCTACGCCCCGAACCTGCATATATTATAACATCGCCCTTCTCTCCAGTCAAAACTAAGCCTTTCCCTGTGACCGGACAGCGATAATGTCACCCTTTAAGGGGACAGGGAAAATGTCACCCCTATGAGTCAGAATCGTGTTTCCGGTAATACCGACAAAACTGGCTGTACATCAGCGGAAGCTCTCCGTTTATGCGGCATTCCTCGCAATACTCATGCCACAGGAGACTGAGCGTCACGCCGCTTTTACCCATTTCCCTGCGGATGTAGTCGCAATCCGGCAGTTTCCTGTCTGAACGGTAGCTTTTTCCGGGAAAAGCAATTCCTGAAGGTCCGAATCGGTCGTGTTTTTCTCGAAAGGCCATTCGATTCCATGGTCTTTTGCCCGTTCGACCAAATCCCGAATCGTTTTCCTGGAGCACCGGCAGGCTGCAGCAATTCCGCGCTGGCTCACTCCCTGACTGTGAAGACGCAGTATTTCCCGATATTGGATCATTTGACCACCCTCCTGTAAATGATTCGCGCCTCATGGCGCGCAGAATCATTTTACAGAGG
>LGFQ01000152.1 GCA_001508935.1 Synergistales bacterium 54_24 | reverse complement strand
ATGGAAGACGTGTTGGCACTTATGTCAGCGACGCTGATGGCCCGGCGCGAGTTTCCCGATATTCCCTTGATAACCATGTCCATGGGGTCGCTTGGTTCCATCACGAGGATCGCCGGATGGCTTTTCGGTTCGGATCTGACCTTTGCGGTGGGCGTAGCCTCATCTGCCCCTGGGCAGATACCGGCAGACGAGCTAAGGGAAGTTTACAAGCTGCTTTATTCCCTTTACCTGAACGAGTAAAGGACAAGACTGCAGTATAGAGCGGATTAGACAAGATTTACCGTCATTGGGTTTTTATTTTAAGTTATTTCAAGGAGGTAAAGCAATGAAGGACCTTGTAGCTTATCAGATAGTGAATTTCCTTGAGAAAAAGGGCGTCGAACACGTCTTCGGCCTCTGCGGGCATACGGTAATCGCCATGCTCGATGCTCTGAAGGACAGCAAAATAAAATACATAAGCGTCAGGCACGAGCAAATTGCTGCTCACGCTGCTGACGGTTATGCCAGGGCGTCGGGGATGAAGCTGCCCGGCGTAGCCTTGGTCCACCTTGGGCCTGGCTTGACCAACGCCACCACCGGCGTGGCGGAAGCAGGGCTTGATTCCATACCCCTCGTGGTCATCGCAGGCGACGTGCCCTCTTATTATTACGGCAGACATCCCCATCAGGAAGTCAATATGCATGCCGACGCAAGTCAGTACGAGATATATCGCCCCTTCGTCAAGCGAGCCTGGCGGGTGGATTTCCCCGAAGCGCTACCCGAGATCCTGGATAAGGCCTTTAGGCTGGCCGTGTCAGGCAGGCCCGAGCCCGTACTGGTATCGGTTCCGATGAACATATTTTCCGAGCAGATCGACGTGTCCTTGTTCCAGCAGAGGATCGATAACCTCCTTTCGCCGGCAAAGCCCTCACTGGACGAAGAGACGGCCGAGCAGATCGTGGACTTGCTGGCCAAAGCGGAACTTCCCGCAGTATATGCCGGCGGAGGCGTCATCGCTGCCGATGCCTGCGATGAGCTAAAAGCGCTCGTCGAGCATTTCGAGATGCCCGTCCTTTATACCCTCATGGGAAAAGGTTCTCTTTCCGACGCCCACCCTCTAACAGTTGGCATGACGGGGTTCTGGGGCACCTCCTTTACCAATAAGATGGCCCGCGATGCGAGCGCAATTCTGGCTTTGGGCACGAGGATGTCCGAGGCTGACTGCAGCTCGTGGTACAGGGACGTGACCTTCAACATTCCTCCCACCAAGCTGATCCACATCGACATAGAAGCTCAAGAGATAGGAAGAAACTACAAGACGGAGATAGGCGCCGTTGCCGACGTTAAAAACGCCTTAAAAATCATTTTAAAGGTGGCCAGGGAAAAATATCCCAAAGGCTTCAAGCGCCCCAGGGTAATATCGGCGATCGCCTCTTACAAACAGGACTTCGAGAAACAAAGGGAAAAATTCGTAAAAAGCGATCAATATCCCATGCGTCCTGAAAGGATCCTCGCCGATTTGAGGGAAGCTTTACCGCAGGACGGCTACGTCGTCACAGACGTGGGGTGGAACAAAAACGGAGTGGGCCAGCAATTTCCCATTTATGTGCCGGGCACCTTCATAACCCCGGGAGGGCTTTGCACCATGGGCTACGGGCCGTCGGCAGCCCTCGGCGTGAAGCTGGCAAGGCCTGACCGCAAGGTCGTCGCCCTCATAGGAGACGGTGCCATGGGGGCCAATCCTTCGCCTATGGCTACGGCCGCTCAATACGACATTCCCGTCGTCTGGGTGGTTATGAACAACGCGGCCTTCGGGACAATCGCGCTGCTTGAAAAAAGCCACTACGATACGATGTTCGGAACGGTCTTCGAGAAACCGACAGGCGAGCCTTACTCCCCTGATTTTGCAGCCATAGCCAATGCCTACGGCATCAAGGGGGTTCGCGTCAATAAGGCCGGTGACTTTAAACAGGCCCTGAAAGAAGCCCTCGACAGCAATAAACCGTGCCTGATCGAGGTCTACATGGAAAACGCACCCGTGCCCACTGACGGGGT
>LGFQ01000151.1 GCA_001508935.1 Synergistales bacterium 54_24 | reverse complement strand
CAACTCTTGTCGCAAAGACACGGCCCTTTGGCCGTTGCCCAGGTGCTCTTCGGCGCGCGAAAGCCAATATAGAAAGGCGGCTTGTCTGGCGCTGTCACCGCCAATGGCAATGCCCCGCTCGAAATAGGCCTTGGCAGCTTTGTGATCTCTCTCCTTCCATTTCTCCCATCCGAGCTGCCACAGGATTTCAGCGGCGTATTTCTTTCCGTCGCTTCTCGCCGATAACCGATCCAAAAAGCCTTCGACTTTATCCGTTTCGCCCAGCTTCAAGTGGAGGGAGGCCAAAAACGAGATGGCCGCCGCGCCCGCTTCATCGTCCATATCGGCCAGGCGCTGAAGCGCCGTACTCGCCTCAGCGTTACCTCCAAGTGCAGCGATACCTATACGGTTTACAGAGGAAAGCTGATATCCGCCCGCCGTCGAGGCCAAACTTTCCCACAAATTCACTGAGTCGCTCACCTCGCCAAGGCGATAGAGGGCATAGGCCCTGTAGTAACGGGCCTTTCTATCCTTGCCGGGCGCGGATTCTCCGGCCTCAAGTAGCGATACGGCCTCGCTCCTGCGGCCCTGAAGATAAGCGGCGTATCCGAGGGCAAAAGATACGGTAGGATCATAGGGCTTTGGTAGACTCTTGAGTATAGAGAGCGCCTTGCTGTGAAGGGGGGCGATCTCAAGCATCTCGAGGGCATATACATAAGATGGGTTAGCAAGAGAAAGCAACCCTTCGAGCGCCTGCTTTCTCTGCCCATCGTCGGAGGCTTCCCGCCTCATCGCGAGGAGCCATTCCGCTTTTTCCTCTTCGGATATGGCCATGCGGGCTAAGGCGTAGGCTACGTAAAAGCGCAACTCCTTCGGGCCTTTTTCCCACAAATAATAAGCCAGCGCCCTCGCCTGATCTTTGCGCCCTATCCTTTCTCTCCCGAGCACGATGAAGAAATCAGCGTAAGGGCCGACGCTCTCGGGGAAAAGGGGTCTATTTTTCCCCAAGAGTTCGAGCGCGGCTTCAAATTTTCCTTGTATCCACCAGGCGTTGGCGATCAAAGCTGCCTCTTTGGGAGAGAGGTCATCCGTTCCCCTCGCCTCAAAGACGGCGTCCAAGGCGGCCCATTTTCTCTCCCAAAAGAGCCCTTCCACTTCCGACGAAGTCGCAGGCAGAGCCAATAAGCCGAGTATGATCACCTGACAGAGTAGCACCAATGCCCATTTTGCAGTCTTTTTACTCATGTTATGCCTAAGCCTTGTCCGTATAATTAAAGTGGACTGCAGAGATCACAACTGTCACATTTCTCCTCTTTTTCGACAGGAAGTTCGCCATCTTGCGCAAAGCTGTCATAGTGCTCGAGCCAGCGCGGTCTGCCGTGGTGACAGGCTTTTAAAAACCTGACAAAAGCCACAAAACGATCCAGACAAGCGGGCGTTATATAATGCTCCACGGCACAGGCATTGAGCTCGGCCTCGTCCTCGGGAAGCCCCAAGATATCTCTGAAGAAGTCGCGCACCAATTTTTCTCTTTCCAGAAGCCTCTGCGCCTCTTCGACTCCCTCTTTTGAAAGCTCAAGATATCCGTATGGTTCCTGAGATACCAAGCCCTGCTCCTTGAGCCCGTTGAGGATTCCCACAACGGTGGGAGCCCTGACGCCCATGGCGTGCGCCAGGTCTTTCACGCGCACGACTCTCTGCTCTCTTTGGAGCTTATATATGGCTTTGAGGTAATCCTCTCTCCGCACTGTAAGTGCAAACATCTTTAGCACCACCTATAATTTTTAGCCTTACGCATAGTATGCAGCCTTTCGCCGCTCCCTGTCAAGCGTAGAGAACTGATTGTTGACAAAATGATACAGATGTGTATTATTTGTATCGATAAATTCCCCAAAAGGAGAGGTCAAGCGTGAAGCTCGGCCTTAGACTGAAAACGCTAAGAAAGGCAATCGGCCTGACGCAGCAAGAACTCGCCGATAAAGTGGGGGTCAGCCGCGTATACATCCAAACGCTGGAGGCCAATCGCCGCCTTCCATCCATGAAGTTGCTCGAACGCCTGGCTGAGGCCTT
>LGFQ01000040.1 GCA_001508935.1 Synergistales bacterium 54_24 | reverse complement strand
CTAACAGCTCTATCGGCGGGGTTTATGGGCTACCTGAGGTCTGAACTCGGATTGGCGATGAGGGTGGTCCTTGTAGCCGCGGGCATTATGATCTTTTCGCCGACCCTTTGGATATGGCCTGTCGGAGTCATAGCGGGCTCCCTCGCATACTTCAAGGGCAGCAAGGAGTTGGAAAAAGGTGTTTGAAGAATACGCTTTTAACGTCGCTATAGTGTTCTGTTTTTTGACAAAAGGAGATGATGTGCTCCTCATAAGGAGGGGAATCCCTCCGTACCAGGGGCAGTGGACCGTGCCAGGAGGGAAAAAGGAGAAGGGCGAAAGCTTATCCGAAGCGTGCGCAAGGGAACTTTACGAGGAGACCGGTTTCATCCTCGAAAGAACGGCGCTGGCGGGCATAGTGACTAACGTTTCCGAGGCCTCTCCTCACGACAGCATCTCTTTCTATTTCAAGTCCAGTTCCTTCTCGGGCTCGCTCACGCCGAGCTCTGAGGGCGAAATAGAGTGGTGCGATATAAAAAGAAGCATCACCAAGGAAAGGATCAGCCCTTTTTATACCCTCATCGCTCCGCTCGTATACGGCGGAGAAGGGAGGGTCTTCGAGGGCTCGATCCACATAGACGAGCGGGGCAGAATCGCGGCATCTCATATCGCCTACCTGTGAAAAGGGCTCGTTGACTGAAGATAGAGGATAGCCTAACATTTAAAATGAATTGAACTCTAAGGAAAGGGGCGTGCGCAGTGGACTTCGCTGAACTGGCAAAAGAAGAACTCATCTTCCCGAGCGTGGAGTTTGAGGATAACGTAGGCGTCATTCGCTTTCTTGCCTCAAAGTTAATAGACGAGGGAGTGGTCAAGGCTGACTTCGCCGACGCCGTGGTGGAAAGGGAAAAGGGATTCCCGACGGGTTTACAGGTGGGCGAAATAAACGTCGCCATACCCCACACGGACGCTAAGCACGTAAACGCCGCAGGCATGGCGGTGGCCACGCTCAAAAGGCCCGTCAATTTCGGCAAAATGGACGAGCCTGAGAAAAAGATCCCTGTGCACGTCGTGTTTCTGCTGGCCGTGCTCGATCCACAGGGCTACATAAAATTTCTCTCGAAGCTGGCGAGGAAGTTCGGAGACGCTTCTTTTATGTCATCCATCTATAACGCGTCCACCGCTAAAGAGATCGCAAGGATCCTCAAGGAGAACCTTTCAGAACCTGAATAAAAAGGGGGGGTAAGGCCTTGGTCAATAAAAAACGCATACTCGTAGTCTGCGGGACAGCCATAGCCACGTCGACGGTGGTGGCAAAAAAGGTGGAAGAATTGCTGAGCAAGCGAGGGATAGCAGTGGAGACCAGGCAGTGCAAAGCTGCCGAAATACGAAGCAACCTGAACGGCGTCGACCTGATAGTGGCTACGACGCCCATCCCGAAGGACATAAACGTCCCTTCTGTGAGAGGGTTAGCTTTCCTCACTGGCGTAGGCGAGGATGATGCAGTGAAAGAAATATTGCAGAAGCTCGGCATGGAACAATAGGCCGCGCAGCGCGGTAAACGCGAAAAGCGAGGGAGATTTTCATGCCGGGAGAGGGTGACATTCTACAGGCGTTGAGGGAGAGGCTGATAGGCGTTTGTAGGGAGGCTTATGCCTTGGGGCTCACTCTGGGCACGAGTGGCAACATCAGCGTCCGCGCCGGAAGTGGCAAGATCCTCATAAAGGCCACAGGAGCATCTATGGGAAACATGACTGAAAAAGACACGGTCTTGGTCGACATGGATGGAAATATAGCAGAAGAGACCGCCGCACGCCCCTCGACAGAGGTCCTCTTCCACGCTGCCATCTACGGCGTAAGGGAAGATGTGGGAGCCGTGGTGCATCTCCATCCGCCCTACACGACGGCTTTCGCGCACTTGCAGGCATTCCCTCCGCTCCTCACGGCCACGTCGAGGGCATACCTGAAGGATAAAATGGCTTTGATACCGAAAGCCCCTGCTGGCTCGGCAGAACTCGCTTCCCTCATAGAAAGCGCTTTCAGAAGCCCTGACATTATGGCCGCACTCTTGGCCGACCACGGCAATGTCACCGTCGGAAGTGATCTCTATTCCGCCTTTTACCTCGCCCAATACTTAGAGGATGCTTGTCGCATGGCAGTTATTGTGCAACAATTAAAAAAATAACTAAAGCAAAAGGGGTGGTGTGAGATGTCCATCAACGATATAGTCAATGCCTTAGGCGTAACGGTGCTGCTCCCCATCGTGATCTTCGTCCTGGCGCTCTTTTTCCGCATTCCAGCCCAACGGGCGTTTAGATCCGCTGTCGTGATAGGCATAGGGTTTATCGGCATAAACCTTATCCTGGGATTTTTCCTGAATAACCTGGCACCCGCAGCTGAAAAGATGGTGGAGGCCGCAGGTGTGAATTTGCCGATCTTGGATGTGGGATGGCCAGCAGCGGCAGCCATCGCCTTCGCCGGCAGGATCGGCCTCTTCATCATTCCAGTGGTGGTCTTGGTTAACGTGATCATGTATGTCCTGCGCCTGACTGACACGGTTAACGTGGACGTGTGGAACTATTGGCACTTCGCTTTCACCGGCGGACTCGTCCACGCCATGACGGGAAACGTCTGGCTCGGCATAACCGTGGCCGCCCTAAACGCCATGATAGTCCTCGTGTTGGGAGACTGGACAGCGCCAGCGGTACAGCAATACTATAAGCTCCCCGGCATATCGCTCCCCCACGGTTTCTCTGCCGCAGCCGTACCCATCGCCATACCCATAAACTGGGCCCTCGACAAGATGCATTTGGACAGAATCCAAGCCGATCCGGAGGCCATAAGCAAAAAATGGGGCTTCCTCGGCGACCCCGTGATAATCGGGCTCATCTTGGGCTTCGTGGTGGGCATCTTAGGCAATTTGCAAACCTTGAACACAGCCAACGCCTGGTTTAACGTCTTAAAGCTCGGCGTAGCTATGGCCGGCGTCATGTATATATTCCCCAAGATGGTGGCTATCCTCATGGACGGCCTGATACCCATATCCGAGGGCGTGCGCGACTTCATGAAGACCAGAGCATCGCAGAGGAAATTCTACATAGGTCTGGACTCCGCCATAGCGGTCGGGGACCCGGCAGCCATCGCTTCTGCTATGATCTTGGTGCCCATAGCGATCGTCTTGATGATCCTCATACCTCAGAACAGGATACTCTTGGCCGTGGACCTCGCGGTGCTTCCCTTCATGGTCGTCATGACCATCCCCATCACCAGGGGCAATATCCTAAAGACCGTCATCATAGGCACGATAATCATTGCCGTTGGGCTTATGGTGGGAACCCACATGGCTCCTCTCTTTACCGAGGCTGCCAGGGCCGCACAATTTGAGATGCCGAGCGGCGCTACGATGATCTCCTCCATCTGCGACGGGTCAAACCTGCTCACCTGGGTCATGGTGCAGCTCATGCGCCTGAGCTGGTTTGGGGCATTGGTGCTCTTCTTGATCGGCTTAGGTTTAGCCTATCTATTCAGGCGCAACCGCAAAACCTGGGAAAGGGCCGCAGGCGCGCTGGAAGAGGCGGAAGAAGCCGAATAGGAAGAGCGTCTGAAGGACATAACATTTGAAAATACCGCAAACGGGGGTCAGTTGACCCCCGTTTGCACTCTATAAAAGAAGGTTTAGCGCTCTGTGTAGGCTTGATGGGCGAAGGTCATTTCAAGCGGGATGATTTTCAAGCCCTTCACGTAGTTCCAGTAACCCGTCACGTTGTTCATCCAATATAAAGTGATCCAAGGGGCATCCTCCACGATCAACTCCTGGGTCTCTTTGTAGATTTCTTTGCGCTTCTCCGTATCTACAGTGCGCATGCCAGCTTCTATGAGCTCATCGACCTTGGGGTTCTTGTAGAAGCTGTAGTTGTCGTTGGGAGGCCAATTTGCGGAATGGAAGAGCGGGCGCAGCGCCCAATCTGCGTCTCCCGTCGACGGGGACCAGCCCAACAGGTACATATCCACGTTATTTTCCTCCAAAGGCTTAGAGAGCGTTGCAATATATGCGCCCCATTCCATCGTGACAAGTTTGGCGTCGACGCCGATCTCCTTCAGGTAAGCCTGCGCCGCCTCTGCGACCTTATAATCCATCAAGTAGCGGCCATGTGGCGTCATAAGGTTCACAGAGAGCTTCTGGCCGTCTTTTTCGAGGATGCCATCGCCGTCTGTATCCTTCCATCCTGCTTGAGAGAGAAGCTCCTTGGCCTTCTGCGGGTCATAAGGATACCCTGTGACTTCGGCATAGCCGTTGGTCTTCGGAGACATAGGGGTATCCGTCGGTACGCCCATCCCCTTTAGGATGTTGTCGCATATGGCCTTTTTGTCGATGGCATGGTTAAAGGCGCGGCGCACCAGGACGTCTTTGGTGATGCCCTTCTGGCAATTCATGCCTATGTATATAACTCGAAGGGATGGGGCGATTTCGACCACCAAGTCTTTGTTGGCCTTGAGCCGCTCGATGTCGAAGGGAGAAAGCCTCTCGGCCACGTCGAGCTCGCCCGTCTCGAGCATCATCGTGCGCGATGCGTCCTCGGGCACCACCTTAAATACGAGCTCGTCGAGCTTTGGTTTGCCCCCATGGTAGCCGTCGAAGGCTGTAAATTTTATCTGGTCGCCGACTGCCCACTCCTTGAACTTGAACGGTCCGGTGCCGGACGGATTCCGCCTCACATCTGCCTTGGAATCGATCAAGGTAGGGTCTACGATAAGCCCTGCCGTGTGGCAAAGCGTATGGAGAAAGGGACCAAAGGACTCTATCAGAACGAACTGCACGGTGTAATTGTCTACGACCTTCACTTCGCCGATGACGGGTTTGTAGAGAGAGCTCCTCTTGAGTCCGCCAGCGAGGATGCGATCGAAGCTCTTTTTAACTGCCTCGGCGTTAAAATCGGCCCCGGAGTGGAACTTGACGCCCTTTTTCAAGTGGAACGTCCACGTCTTACCATCCTCGGAAACGCTCCAATCCGTGGCGAGCTTTGGGATGATGTTCATGTTTTCGTCGAAACCTATAAGCCCTTCGTAGATATGGTGGCAAACCTCCTCCGACGGGTTATCCGTCACGTCGGCGGGGTCTAACGCCACCGGTTCAACCCCTTGTCCCACAACAAGCTTCATGGCTGCCATTGCACCTGAGGGCACCAGTACGAAGAAAGCAAGCACCACAGATAACGCAACAACCCAACGCTTCATTTCTCATTCCTCCTTTTCAAATCGGCTCTTAAGCGGTCTTGTGAACCGACCGCTCGTTCATATTTTACCCCAAATTAGGCTACCCTTGGCCACCACGCCCCTCAAGCTCCAGGCATCGTCGAAGATTAGAAAGTCCGCGTCGAAGCCCCCCTCTATCTTCCCCTTGTGGCGAAGTCCCAACCTTTTAGCCGGATTTGCCGAAAAGACGGCGAGCGCTCTTTCCGGCCCGATCGCATCGAGGAGGCGCAAAAACTGGTTTAAGAGGTTTTGCGGCGTCGTTATCTTCACATCCAACAGACGACCATCGGGGTCGAAGAGCGGAGAGCTTCCTCCCGCATCTGAGCTTACGGTAATGCGATCAAGCGACACGCCGGCTTCGAGGAGCTTCAAGACGGCTTCATGAGCTTGAGGGCGCTTCATGTCGCTTATAGCCGTAAAATCTACGTTTCCCCCCTCGAGGGCAAACTTCAGCGCCTCCTCCAACACGGTCTCGTTTCTGTTCATATGGGTCGGGAGGAAGTGATACAGCGGGATTGAGGTCCTTTTGTTCGTCTCTCGCACAATGGAAAGGGGGTCTGGACAAGTGCCTACGTGCAAGTGGAATATCCCCACCTTGCCACTCAAGATCCCGGCCACGCGCACTTGCGAGGCAAGCCGTATGAATTCTTCGACCGTAGGATGGGACGAGCGATGATCGGCTATGGCAATCTTCAACCCCAACACCTTCTCCACGGCCATGATGTCAACGGTCACGTCTCCAGTGATCGTCACCGACGGGATCTTGTATGACCCTGTGTATATATACGTCGATATCCCCTGGGCTTCCAAGGCATAGGCCTTCTGAAGCACCTCCATGACGCTTCTGGCGTAGCCGTCCGTCCCCAACAGGCCTACGGCGGTGGTTATGCCGGATTCAAGAAGTGAAGAAACGCTCAAGGGTTCAGCCCTAAAGAGCGGACCTCCCTCACCGCCCGCTCCGGCGAAATGCACATGAAGGTCTATAAGGCCAGGCGTAAGGGCGAAGCCTGATAAGTCGAGCGTTTCCACCTCCACGGGCATGGGTCCCATGCCGCTTTCTATGGCTAACACCTCACCGGCACCGACCAGTATGTCTACGCTGCCCAGATCTTGGGGCGCGAAGGTGCGGGCTCCTTTTAATAACAGCATGCCCCTTCCCTCCTCTTGCAAGGTTTCAGGTTGAAATTCAAACCAAATGACAGGCGACCCAGTGGCCTGGCATTACCTCTCTGAAATCCGGCATTTCGGCCCTGCATATATCGACAGCCCTGCGGCAGCGCGGATTGAAGGGGCATCCCGAAGGGGGGTTTACTGGGCTCGGTATATCTCCCTCTATGACCTTCTTTTCTATATCCTCGGGAGGGAAGGATATCTTAGGGATGCTCTTTAAAAGCGCCTGGGTATAAGGATGAAGGGGATCGGAAAAGAGGCTATCCTTCGGGGCGCTCTCCATAACTTTACCCAGATACATCACAGCCACCTCGTGGCTCATGTGCCTCACGACGGCCAAGTTGTGGGAAATAAAGAGATACGAGAGCTCTCGCAACCGTTGAAGTCCTTTAAGCAGGTTCAATATCTGAGCCTGCACCGATACGTCGAGCGCGCTCGTGGGCTCATCCAGGACGATAAACTCGGGATTCAGGGCGAGGGCTCGAGCGATGGCTATGCGCTGCCTCTGACCGCCGGAAAACTCATGCGGATAACGGTTCAAGTGCTCCTCCTTGAGTCCCACCTCCGAAAGCAGCGCTGCCACCCGTTCGTCGAGCTCTCTGTCGCTTTCCACGAGGCCATGGAGCTTCATCCCCCTCCCGACGATATCTTTGACGGTCATACGCGGGTTGAGCGAGGCGAAGGGGTTTTGAAAGACTATCTGAGCCCGCCTCCTGAAACGCCGAGGGTCTCTCCTCAAAAGCTCTTCGAGCGGTTCGCCTTCGAAGAAGATCCTTCCACCTGACGGCTTGAGCAGACCCAAGAGTAATAACCCTGTGGTGGACTTGCCGCTTCCAGATTCCCCCACAAGGCCCAAAGTTCTGCCTTTTTCCACGGAGAGAGAGACACCGTCTACGGCCCTCACCCACCCGGTGGGCTTCGATGTGAGAATGCCTCCTCCTATGGGAAAGTGCTTGAGCACTTTTTCCGCGCTAACCAGCGTAGGCATGGCAAGCCACCTTATGTTTGGGTTCTACGGCTTTAAGCGGAGGTCTCTCGGCCTCGCATATCTTCATCACCCAAGGACAGCGGGGATGAAAGCGGCACCCAGCAGGAGGATTTGTGAGGTCTGGAATTGTACCTTCTATAACGGCGAGTTCGCTTTTATCCTCATCAACCCTCGGGATGGCCGCGAGCAGCCCTTGCGTGTACGGGTGCAGAGGCTTTTGGAAGAGGTCTTCCGCCCTTCCCTCTTCCACGATCAAACCAGAATACATGACGGCCACCCTGTGGGCCATCGTGGAAATCACGCCGAGGTCATGAGAGATCAAGAGCACGCTGCTCCCGTAGTCTCTCTGAAGCCTTTTTATCAGGCTCAAGATCTGTGCTTGGATGGAGACGTCCAGCGCCGTGGTGGGCTCGTCCGCTATCAAAAGCTTCGGGTTTAACGACAGAGCCATTGCTATCATGACGCGCTGTTTCATGCCGCCCGAAAGCTGGTGAGGGTAGCGAGAGATCGCTACAAGCGGGTCGGGGATATTGACACGGCCAAAGAGCTCTGCGGCCTTCAACAAGGCCTCGCGGATGGGGGTCTTCAGGTGCGCCCATATGGCTTCGGCCACCTGAAATCCCACCCTGAAGACGGGGTTCAAACTGCTCGCAGGGTCTTGAAAAATCATGGCGATCTCTCTACCCCGGATGCTGCGCATCTGGCGTTCCGACAGCGACAGCAGCTCCCTTCCATTAAAGAGGATGCTACCTCGCACAATTCTGCCAGGGGGAGAGGGAATGAGCCCCATGATCGAGGTGGCCGTCACAGATTTACCGCAACCCGTCTCCCCCACGAGGCCGAGAATCTCTCCTTCGTCTATGGAGAACGAAACGCCGTCGAGCGCCTTTATGATTCCCTCGTCAGTGTAAAAATATGTGGCTAAGTCTTTCACTTCGAGCAGCGACCCCATTATCCTACTCCTTGAGCCTCGGGTTTAAGGCGTCTTGCAGGCCATCGCCGAGGAAGTTGAAGCCGAGCACTGTAATCATGATGGCGAGGCCGGGAAAGATGGCCACATGAGGGGCCGATCGCAGATACATTCGAGCGCTGGAGAGCATCGTGCCCCACTCCGGGTTGGGAGGTTGTACTCCTAACCCCAAAAAACCCAGGCCGGAAGCCGTTAGGAGCACCGTAGCCATGCGCAGCGTCGTCTGGACGATTATGGGAGAAAGGGCGTTGGGGAGGACATACCGAACGATTACGGACAAGTCGCTTTCACCTATGGCCTTCGCCCCGAGGACGTACTCGTTTGCGCTGATGGCTAACACCGCCCCTCTGGTGATGCGGGCGAATTGCGGGACAGAGTAGATGCCGATCGCGACGATGAGATTCCTCACGCTGGGACCGAGCATCGCCACAATGGCCAGCGCCAAAAGCATCCCAGGAAATGCCAGCAGTATGTCCATGAAGCGCATGATAAGTTCGTCGAGCTTGCCGCCATAATATCCACCGAGGGCGCCGAGGGAGATTCCCACAAGTAGCGCCACGATGACGGAGCTCACCTGAATCAAAAGCGATATTCGTGCACCCCAGATGATCCGGGAGAGTATATCCCTGCCGAACTCATCGCAGCCCAAAAGGTGCTCAGCGTTCGGCATGAGAAAGCTATCGGCGAGGCTCTGTTTCGTGGGGTCATGCGGAGAGATATAAGGAGCAAAGATGGCGCACGCGACATAGAGGATAACGATAAAAAGCCCCGCTATGGCAATTTTGTTCTTCTTCAGGCGGCGCCAGGCGGCGTGGGCAGGGCGCTTTGTAGATTCTTTAGTCATAGCGTATCCTCGGGTCCAAGAAGGCGTATAACACATCCACGCCCAGGTTGACCAGCACGAAGACGCCGGCCACCAAAACGAGGGAGGCCTGCACCACTGGATAATCCCTGGCCAGGATCGAATCGACGATCAAGCGTCCCACACCGGGCCATGAGAATACCGTTTCGGTCAGCACCGCCCCCGCCAACATATAGCCAAATTCGAGCCCAACTACGGTGACCGTGGGTATCAAGGCATTTCTCAAGGCATGGCGGTAGATCACAAGCCTTTCGGGCAGACCCTTTGCCTTAGCCGCCGTTATGTAATCTTGCTTTAAAACCTCCATCATGCTGGAGCGCGTCATACGGGCTATAGCCCCAGCGGAGGCGGTGCCCAATACGATCGCAGGGAGGACCAAATACCTTAAGCCCCCCATGCCGCCAGATGGGAGCCACCTTAAATATACGGAAAATATCATGATCAATATGAGCCCCCACCAGAAGACCGGCATCGATACGCCGAGGAGGGCCAGCGTAGTCGAAACATAGTCCACGAGAGAATGGCGGCGGACGGCAGAGACTATTCCGGCGATCATCCCCACAGCTACAGCTACGACGATGCTGGCGCAAGCAAGCTTTAGGGTGTTTAAAATTCTGGGGAAGATGACGCTCGCCGCAGGCATCTCATATTTGAGAGATATGAGACTGCCGTCGAAGAGGCCCTTCAAAAACATGAAGTATTGGACGAAAAGGGGCTTATCCAGGCCAAACCGAGTCCGCAGGGCAGCTATGTCCTCTGCTGAGGCCTCAAGCCCTGCCAAAAGCTCTGCTGGGTCTCCAGGCGCCAGGTGCAACATGAGAAAGGCGATGACGGAAACGCCTATGAGGACCGGAATGAGCAACATAAGCCTTCGAACGATGAACTTTACCATCTAACCCTCTTAAGTTCTCCCCGGTTTCTTCTTTAGTAGTTGTGTCACTTCTGTAGGTAAATCGTCTTTGAGAATTGTCGGCGCACAACTAAACATTCTATGAGCTTGGGCATTGTTTGGAACGTGCAATTACATACGCCTCAAACATCGCCATTCGGATGCTTGAGGCGATTATATCATGTCAAGTGCAACCAAACGGAGACCTACGGGACTCCTTTCAAGCTGACGGACTGTCTTTCCTTTTCTTAATAAGCACGGGGAGTGTCACCATAACGATGGCAGCCAGCAAAAAGGCCAAGGATATAGGCTTCGTTATAAATATCATAAGAGAACCTCCTGGCGAAATCATGAGGGCTTGGCGAAACGCCGTTTGAAGCCGAGGAGCGAGCACCAATGCCAATACTAAAGGTGGCGTAGGGAATTGAAGGCGGTCCATAAAATATCCTACCACTCCCATAAAGACCATGAACCAGATATCGAAGATGCTGTTGTTGACACTGAAAGAGCCCAAGACGCAGAGCGCTATCGTCGTCGGGGCCAGAATCGCCTTAGGCACACGAGGGATATAAGCCAAAAACGGCACGAGAAGAACACAAAGGAGAAGAACTGCTATATCACCGACATACATGCTAGCCATGAGGCCCCACACAAACTCCGGAGCTTCCCTGAAGAGTAATGGGCCAGGGGCAAGCCCCCACATCATGAGCCCTCCCAAAAGGAGTGCGGTGGTTCCAGAGCCGGGGATGCCCAAAGAAAGGAGAGGGGCAAAGGCCCCCATGCTTGCGGCGTTATTGGCCGACTCGGGAGCAGCCACACCAGCTAAAGCCCCTTTGCCCAAACGTTCCGGATGTTTATTCAGGCGCATCTCGGCGATATAAGCCATGAACGAGGCCATAGTGGCTCCAGACCCTGGCAAAAGCCCGACAAAGAAGCCAATGAGAGAACTGCGAACGGCCGTAAACGAAACCTCCGCCCATTCTTTTATAGAAAGAAGGCTATCTCGTATGGAAAGTCTCGGTGTGACCGCCGTCGCTTGGCCTATTTCGTAACCAGCTAATAACAGCTTTAGAACCTGAGCGAAACCAAAGATGCCTATCACGGTGGGGATAAACGGAACGCCAGCGGTGAGATTCAGCATCCCGAAGGTAAATCGAGGTAACCCTTGGATCATATCCACCCCTATTGTAGAAAGAAGAAGCCCAATTCCGGTAGCCATTATGCCCTTCGCCGGCTTTTCCCCCAAGAGCCATCCAACGCTCATCAAGGCGAACAATATCAAGGACGTAAATTCGGCTGGACCGAAGCGTAGGCCCACAAAAGCAAGCGCTGGCCCCAAGAACGTCAGGATTACGGCTCCGGTTATCCCTCCGACGAAGGAGGCGAAGAAAGCCGTATAAAGGGCCTTGCCGGCTTTGCCTTGTCTTGCCAACTGATATCCGTCGACGGCGGTCATGACGGCCGGCGAGTCACCAGGGATGTTAAGCAGTATAGCGCTGATAGAACCTCCAAACATGTTCCCGTAATAAATCCCAGCCAGCATAATTACCGCCGTCGTGGGATTCATCTTAAAAGTCAAAGGAAGCAATAAAGCCACGCCCGCCACTGACCCGAGGCCAGGCAAACCCCCCACGATGATGCCCATTATGCCACCTACAATAACAGCAAAGATATTTATAGGATCAAGAGCAACTGTAAATCCCTGAAATAGTTGTGCGAGAATTTCACTCATCGCCGTTATCTCCTTTTAGAATCAAAACCCAAGTAAGCCTTGAGGCAGAGGCACCATTGTCAAACCTTGAACACCAAATAAAGAATAACTGTTATGCCAGCCCCTGTGCACGTTGCCATTAACCAGGTAGAGGAAGATATAAGCTTGATCCCGACCACAAGGAGCAGGCCCAGCGATGTAAACGTGCCTAAGCGAGGAATGCAGAATATGACAAGGCAAACCGCCAGACATATCTTAAAGAGATCTAATAATTCTTTCTTTGTAATGATTTGCTTTTTATCCTTTTTGCTGCGCAGACTATGCCAAAATAGGGCAACGCTCGACACGGTTACAATGAGACCGAAGACTACTGGCGTGAACCCAGATGCTGGGCCAGTTTCTTCCCAAAAGCCATATATTATTCCCATAACGATCCAATAAAGGCCAAGACCAAGACCGATGAGAGAGGATATAAAATCTTCACGCTGAACCGCCCCGGCTTTCCCGGAGGCTCGTTTATTTGAGTCCAGCCATAACGGCTGGGGTCTCCTGGAGATTGTAATACTTTTCCTCAAGCTCTGCAGGCGGAATATTTCCTATAGCTCCAAGGAGCCTGCTGTTAT
>LGFQ01000039.1 GCA_001508935.1 Synergistales bacterium 54_24 | reverse complement strand
GTGAGAAGGTGCCACTCCTGGCCTCTCGAACCTACCAAGTTGGCCACCTGGAGCGTTATCGGTGCGACATTCCTGAAGCCCCCTGCGTATATGAGGGCCACCAAAAGGTCGTTCCACACCCATAGGAATTGAAATATACATAGTGATGCGAGCGCGGGCAGAGAAAGGGGGATTACCATCTTAAGCATTATCGTCGAGTGCGAGGCTCCATCGATGGATGCCGATTCTATGAGGTCTTTGGGTATAGAGGCGAAGAAATTGTGGAGGAGGTAAATGGCGAAAGGGAGCCCATATCCCGTGTGGGCGAGCCACAACGCCGGAAATGTGCCCGAAAGGCCGAGGGCGTTGAAGAGCTTAAGCACGGGTATGAACGTCATCTGTAGCGGGACAATAATTAGTCCGACTACGAGGCAATACATAAATTTTCGTCCAGGGAGGTCGGTCCAGGCCAAGGCGTAGGCCGCCGGCGCTGCCACAGCGAGGACGAGGATGACCGAAGGTATGGCGATGATGAGACTGTTGACGAAGGCTCGTGCCATACTTCCTTGCTCGAGGACCTCCCGGTAGTTTTTGAGGGTGAACTGGGATAGTTCAAAAGGGTGCTCAAAAGCCGTCCACCAGCCGGAGACGGACGTTAAATAGGCAGGCCTGAAAGAGGTAATCAAAAGACCTGCAGTCGGCAAGAACCAGAAGAGCGCCACCAAAAGGATGATCCCGTGGAGGATGGCTCTCGAAACGAAAGTTCGCTTCATCGTCACCGCTCCTCCCTTAAAAGGCGCAGCATGCTGATGGTTAGAAATGGAATGACAAGCAAGAGCAAGAGCGTCGCGATGGCCGCGGCGCTGCCGTAATTCCAATAACCGAACATCTCTTTTATCATCCTGCTGGCCAGCACTTCCGTATCGAAGGCGCCGTTGGTCATCACATATACGATGTCGAAGATCTTCAGTACATAAATGACCATCGTCGTGAACGTTATGGCGATCGTGCCGCGCATATGGGGGAGGATGACATGCCAAAAGATCTGAAACTCGCTCGCTCCGTCGATTCGAGCTGCCTCAACGAGTTCCCTGGGCACCCCTTTGTAGGCCGCCGAGAGGATGACGACGCAAAAGCCCGTCCAGACCCATATGCCGACCGTTATCAGCGCCAGGTTGTTCACCCATGGGCGGACCGCCAACCAGCCTATCGGTTCGAAGCCTAAACGCGCGAGGATGGCGTTCAAGAGCCCGATCTGGGGGCGGGACGCTGGGCGATAGGCGTAGACGAATTTCCAGATTACCGAGGCCCCTACGAAGGAGATGGACATAGGGAGGAAGACGATGGCCTTGACTATGGCTTCATAGCGAACCCTGTCGAGTATCGCCGCGAGGACCAATCCGAGGGCGACAGTAGCCGTGGGCATGATCGCAAGCCAAAGGAGGTTGTTGCGAAGGGCGCTCAAGACGGCGCTGGAAGTGAGAACGCTTCGGTAGTTGGCCAAGCCCACGAACTCGACGGATCTCGGGCCGAAAAAGCTCAAAGCTATGGTGCTGAATGTGGGATAAATCAGGAATACGCCCAGAAAAAGGGCAGCTGGAACCATATAGAGCCATGCCAGTTTGTTATTCATCGGAGAACCTGCCCTCCTTTATAGGCCCGCTGGGCGGCATTTTCTATGCGGGCCAGGACATCGTCGAGCTTCATGCCGCTCGCGTAGTCTAAAACCCCCGTCCAAAAGGCCCCGGAACCCACAACGGCCGGCATCATGTCAGAAGCGTCGAACTTGACGACCTCTGCGGCGGTTAGCAACTCAGCCGCCTTGGCCGAAATCGGATCGGAATAAGTCGAGATCGGCACGTCTACGTGTAATGCGAGTTTTCCCGTCGCCTTTGCCCACATGCTTTGCGCCTCCGGTGAGGCCAAGTAAGAGAGGAGGTCGCGCACTTCCCGCGTATCTCTGAATGCGCTGATGAGGTCTCCCGAGGCCACCAGCGGCGCGGGGCCGCCTCCCTTTATGGAAGGCAGAGGAAAGGCATCGTAATCCCTTCCCGGGGCGAGGAGAGGATAGTTTCCTCGGATGAAGCTTTGCATGAAAGTGCCTTGGCGATGCATCAGGCACCCAGGAGGTTCTGTAAACAGTTCCAACGCCGCGTCAGCGAAATTGATGGAGAGGCATCCCATGATACCGCCAAAGACATAATCCTCATTAAACAAGATCTGTCCGAAGGTTTCCCACGCTTCCTTCACGAGGGGGTTTTGCCAGCTTATCTCGTGTTCTACCCAGCGATCGTATGCATCGGGCCCGTGGAGGCGCAGGAATATGTCCTCTATCCAATCCGTGCCGGGCCAACCCGAGGCGGCTCCGCTTTCGAGCCCTATAGACCAAGGCGTTTTTCCTTCGGTTGCCATGTGCTCGGAGAGGGCCACCATGTCCGACCAGGAGCGAGGGATTTCATAGCCCCCTTCTTTGAAGAGGCGAGGTCGATACCATACGAGGCTCTTCACGTCGGCGGATAAGAAGAGGCCGTATTGCCTTCCGCAAAACTGTGCCGACTCTATGAAGGCTTTCGGGTAACCGCGAGGCTTCAGGAAGTCCAGAGGAATCAGATGACCCCTTCTGGCGAGCTCTCTCATCTGACCTGGGTTGGGGATCACCGCTAAGTCTGGCGGGTTACCAGCCTCGAGACGAGCCATCAAGAGGATAGAGAGATCTCGCCCGGCGCTCTCTACCCTCACAGCTACCTCGGTGCGTTTTTCAAAAGTGTCGAGAATGCCTTCAAAAGCTTCCAGCTCTTTTCCGCCCCAAAGCGTCATTACGGTTACACTATCTCTATGAGTTGCTTGTGCGCCACTGACTAAAGACGCCCACGCCAAAAGGGCGTATACTAATTTGAGGAGTATTTTGTCTTTCGTCATATACACCCCCGTGCTCGCTGGGAAATTGTCTTGAAAGGTCTTCGTAGGAGACTCGGCATTTAGTTTAATTGTAAGCTAAATTGGCCTACGTCGCAAACGCCGTGAACGTTAGCCCGCAACCGCGCTGCTTCGGCATTCGTTTCAACTTGACCCGTTTTCTATATGGCCTTAGAATCGAAAATAAACTGGGGCGTCTTAAAAATTTAGAGGGCTTCGTTAGGAGGGTTAAGCGATGACGCAAGTCAGGTGGGGAATAAAACCGGAGGATGTGTTTCCGATACTTGAAAAGTGGATCCTCCGGGATGGCTTCGACATAGTGATCGACATGGAGCGTTCCAAGGGCAGTCGCATCGTAGATGCCGTCACTGGTGAGGAGTGGCTCGATTTTTATACGTTCTTCGCCTCGGCTCCCTTCGGCATGAACCATCCGAAGTTGGCCAACGACGAATTCAAGGAGAAGATCTTCCGCGCTGCCATAAACAAGGTGGCCAACTCCGATATATATACAGTTGAGATGGCAGAATTCGTGAAGACCTTTGCCGAAGTGGCCCTTCCGCCCGGCTTTACGCATCTCTTTTTCATCGACTACGGCACGCTGGCAGTCGAAAACGCCTTCAAGGTGGCCATGGACTGGAAAGTGCGCAAGCTCCTTTCGCGCGGCAAAATTTCTAAAGGCGACGCCGTATCCGGCAAAAAAGGCACGAAGGTCATTCACTTCAGGGAGGCCTTTCACGGCAGGAGCGGCTATACACTCTCCGTGACGAACACGGCAGATCCGAGAAAGCACTTCTACTTCGCCAAGTACGGCTGGCCCAGGGTTATAAATCCCAAGATCACATGGCCGTTAGAGGAGCACCTTTCCGTCGTGGAGTGGCTTGAGTCCGTAGCTGTGAGCCAGATCGAGCAGGCCTTCTGGGATAATCCGGATGGCATATGCGCCATCGTCATCGAGACCATCCAGGGCGAGGGTGGAGATAACCACTTCAGGACGGAATTCTTTAAGAAGTTGCGCAATCTGGCGGATGAGAATGAAGCCATGTTGATATTTGATGAGGTTCAGTGCGGCATGGGAATAACGGGGAAAATGTGGGCCTTCGAGCACCACGGTGTGGCGCCCGATATATTTGCCTTCGGCAAGAAATCGCAGGTCTGCGGCATCGCCGTGAGCCCGCGCGTTGACGAAGTGGACGAGAATTGCTTCCACGTGTCGAGCCGCATAAACTCGACCTGGGGAGGCAATATATGCGACATGGTCCGTGCCACGAGATATCTTGAGATATACAGGGACGATCATGTGCTCGATTACGTCTCTTCGCAGGCTGGGCCGCGACTGATGCAGGGATTGGAGGAATTACAAAAAGCCTTTCCCGCCCTTGTCTCCAACGTCAGGGGCAAGGGGTTGATGTGTGCCTTCGACCTTCCGTCGCCTCAGATTCGTGACGCGTTTTTGCAGTGTGCTCGCGAAAATAAGGTTCTCATTTTGCCCTGTGGCAGCCGCTCGATCCGTTTTAGGCCTGCTCTTAACATCTCTTTTGAGGATATAAACAGCGGCCTTGAGGCGATTCGTCGTTGCCTCGCAAAGCTCTCCGGTTGAACCAGATGCGTTCGCTAAAGGGTTGGTTGTAGCTTTGGCTTTGCGATTCACTACTTAGTTCATAAAAAGGGAGGGTAGCGGTGTGGCGCATTTTTGGTCTGAGATAAATTGGCAGCTGATCCTCTCGCTGGTCGCGATAGGAGGCTTGGTGGCCTACCTCGGCGACATAGTCGGGGCGCGCATAGGAAAGCGCAGGATCTCCCTCTTCGGCTTGAGACCTCGCCACACCTCCTCGGTTATAACCGTCATCACTGGCATTTTGATAGTAGCTGGGACGTTTGTCGTGTTGGCCGCAACTTCCGAGACGGTTCATACCGCCCTCTTTAGCATGAAATTTATACAACGCCAAATTTCAAGCCTCACAGAGCAACTTCAGGAGAGCCGTCAGGAGCTTGAGGAGTTGGAAGCGGAACGGGACAGCTTGAGATCTCAAGTGGACGATCTCACCGTGAGACGGCACAACCTCGAAGAAGAGGTGGCCAATCTAAAGAAAGAGGCAGATGAACTGCGCCGCGGTTTAGAGCAGATGCGCGAAGAACGCATTTTGGCCTTCGCCGGCGAGCTTTTGGGACAGGTATCGGTTGGGCCGAATGCAAGCGCAGAAGAGGTCCAGGAGGCTTTGAATACGTTGGTGAGGCAGGTGGCCGTCATGGCTTCGTTGCGCATAGGCACAAGGCCCGAAGACATCACCGTGACGATCCCGGAAGATCAATGGAAAAAAACGACCGAGCAGCTCGTGGGGGCTCCCAAGAAGTACGTCATTCGCATGATTGCCGAGTCGAACCTCGTGCGAGGTGACCCCGTCCACGGCATTTTGGAGTTGCACGAGAGCCACCTTGTATACCGAAAAGGGCAGGAACTTATAAGCCACACCTTCACCGAGCCGCTGTCGAGGGAAAGGGCAGAGGGAGAGCTCCTGTCGTTGTTGCAAGAGATCAACAACCGCTCTGTGGCCGACGGCATTTTGCGCGATCCCTTGCGCGGCACCGTAGGTAACATATCGGCGAGCGACTTCTTCGACGCCGTAGACGAATTGGTCGATAAAGACCCCCCCTTCTTGGTGACGATAGAGGCAAGCGATGACATCTATACAGAGGGGCCTGTGAGGGTTAAAATAAAAATCGAGGGGTTTCCCTCTCATACTTAAGAGGAGCGCGATTGAGGATGCTGATCGTTGCGTGTCAAGTCTGCGGTGAGGTGAAGGTCCTTGCCGGGGCGCCCGATTCCGACGGGATGGCTCGTATACACTGGGTGTGTGGACAGTGCGGCAGCGGCCAAGTGGTTCAGGTTCCGGTCAAGCAGGACGCTCGTGGCGATTTGCGCCGGATCATAGGCGGGCTTTGCGTTACGAAGTGTGGCGAGTATGTGACCGCGGGAGGATCGCCGGAGGAAGAAGGGTAACCCGACAAGGCGATGCCTAAAGTGGAGGGATACCTTTTCTACGACAGCGCGCGCGCCATCACTCCGGAGGAGTTGCAGGAACTCTATCGCTTCGCCTATTGGGGTAAAAGCCGCACAATAGACCAGATAGCGCGCATGCTGGCTAATAGCAGTATGTGTTTTTCTGTGCGCCATGAAGGGAAGGTCGTTGCCTTTTGCAGGGTGCTCACCGACTTCGTTTTTCGCGCCTCTTTATGGGACTTTCTCGTCCATCCCGATCATCAGGGCAAGGGCATCGGGTCTGCGCTTATCGATTACGCTTTAAATCACCCGGCCATCAAGGATATTCCGCTCATTATCACGTATACGCGCGATCTGGCCTCCTTTCTCGAACGCCACGGTTTTGAAGGCGACGAAGGCGCTCTGATTTTGCTGCGGCGCCCTTTGGAGTATTCGTGAGGGGGGCTTGACAGTTTCCCTCGAAGAGAGTATAAGGAACGTCGTCAAAAAATAACCCCCGCATAGGCGGGCCCTGGATGCTGATGATATATCGGCGCTGGGGCTCTTGTTGTGAGTCCAGGAGGCCGTCTGAGGGGGATTCTGGGAGGTGTTTCTCATGCCCGTGGGGCGCTTCCTGGTAACTTCGGAGTCTGCCACAGAAGGTCACCCTGATAAGTTGGCCGATCAGATTTCAGATGGCATATTGGATGCCATACTGACCGAAGACCCGATGGGGCGTGTGGCTTGCGAGACGTTGGTCACGACCGGCTTGGTTATGATAGCCGGAGAGATAACTACCAGTTGTTACGTGGATATACCTCGGCTTGCGCGCTCAATAGTAAAAGATGTGGGCTATACCAGGGCCAAGTATGGCTTCGACGGTGACACCTGTGCCGTCGTCACTGCCATAGATGAACAGTCTCCGGATATCGCCCAAGGGGTCAACCGCGCCTTGGAGGTGCGGGAGTCAGAGATGGACGATGACGAGATAGACCGCATAGGTGCCGGCGATCAGGGCATGATGATAGGATATGCCACCGACGAGACCGAGGAGCTCATGCCCATGCCCATAACGCTCGCTCATAAGCTGGCCAGACGGTTGGCCTTCGTGCGCAAGGCCAAGACTCTTCCTTATCTTCGTCCGGACGGCAAGACACAGGTGACCGTGGAATACGAAGCGGACAAACCTAAGCGCGTGAGCGCCATAGTAGTATCGGCCCAACACCATCCGGCGGTAGAGCAAAAACAGCTGTGCGATGAGATAAGAGAGCACGTCATCGATGTCGTTATCCCTCCCGAGATAGTGGATGAGCGCACAAAGATATTCGTGAACCCCACCGGGCGTTTTGTGGTCGGCGGGCCCCTTGCCGACACCGGCCTCACGGGGCGAAAGATCATGGTGGATACTTACGGTAGTGTGGTGCCTCACGGAGGTGGCTGCTTTTCGGGAAAAGATCCTACGAAGGTGGACCGCACCGGAGCTTATATGGCCAGATACGCGGCCAAGAATGTGGTCGCCTCGGGGTTGGCCAATAAATGCTTGATCCAGGTCGCCTATGCCATAGGCGTAGCCAAGCCTTTGGCCGTCTATGTGGATACGTTCGGGACCGGCAATATTTCCGATGAAGAGATAACGCACCTGGTGAAGGAGCATTTCGACTTCCGCCCTGCCGCCATGATCCGCGACCTGGACTTGAGGAAGCCCCAGTACAGACCTTTGGCGGCTTACGGCCACATGGGGCGAATCGACCTCGACCCGCTCCCTGCGTGGGAGCGCACAGATCGCGCTCAAGACTTGCGCCGAGCTGCAGGTGCTTAGGCACGTTGCACAGGCGTTATCTTTCTGGTATTTCGAGGACTTTCTTGGATGTGGCGAGCCACATGGCCTTTCCCGTCCATTGTCCGGTTTGCGGCAAGGCAGGCGTGGTAGCGTGCCAGGCCTGCCTTGATTCGCTTATCTCGCCCAAACCTCCCAAATGTCTCCTTTGTGGCAAGTCCTTCCCATGCCCTTCTCATCCTGCGTCGCCGGCTCTTCTTTTCGGTGCGTTGCACGACGGCAAGGCGCGCGATCTCGTTTTACGCCTCAAGTACGACGGCTATAAGGCCTTGGGGAGGGAAATGGGGCGCGCCTTGGCGAGGAATTTGCGAAGGCCGGAAGGAGAGCTGCTCACTCCCGTGCCCTTGCACAAGCGGAGCGAACGGCCGTATAACCAAGCCCGCGCACTGGCTTGTGGGATTTCCGATGTGTGGAAAATCCCGACCGAGGAAGGGCTTAAGTGGGTCGTGGATGTGGAGCCCCAGACGAAACTCGGCGCTTCCTCCCGCAGGATGTTGCCCAAGGACGCGCTTGAGTGGAGGGGTTTACCGTTGAACGGGAAGACCGTTATAATTGTCGATGACGTATGCACGACGGGCTCTACGCTTTCGTGCGCAGCATGCGCCGTCGAGAAGGCCGGCGGCTTTCCAGTGGCTGCAATTGCTTGGAGCGTCTCCCTGTGAGAGACGACTGTTGCGTAAAGGGGGTAGGGAGTTGGCGTGCAAAGAATTGAATCAACAGGGTTTGCAAATGCTCACGAGAGAGATCGTCGAGACGGCTCATCCGCTTAAAATAGTGCTTTTCGGGAAAGCGGATAAAGGTAGGTGGGCGAACGACGTCGACTTGCTCGTCGTAGTGCCCGAGGAGGTCCCCCTCAGGCAAACTGCCTTTATGCTGCGCGAGCGCATGCGCCGCACGGCCGTTCCCTTTAAGCTCATCATAACTACCCCCAACGACTTAGAGGAACCAAAGCGCCCTCTTGGCCTGATCTACCGTCACATAATTGAGAGCGGAAGGGTGATTTACGCCGCCTAAAAGAGGGGGGAGAGTGCCTCTAAAGCCCTCATCAGCTGTGGCCGAAACTTATATGTCTTGAGGGCGAAGAAAGAATGGCGGGTGAGCGCTATGATAGAAAAAATCAGAGGCATTTATGAGGTCCAACCGGTAGATAAGGTGAGGCAGCAGAAAGCGGAGGCCAAAGGGCGAAAGGACGATGCCGACGGCGTCGAAGTCAGCCCTTTCGCCAAAGAATTGGCTGCTGCGGCTGCTGAGATGAAAAAGATCCCCGATGTGCGACAAGAGAAGGTAGAGCAGATCAAAAAAGAAATAGAGGGTGGAACCTACTCTCCCGATTTGCGCGAAGTGGCGCGGAGGCTCTTCCTAGCCGGCATATTGAGAGAGGACAAGGAGAGTTAGAGATCGTGTCGGCAGAAAGGTTGATTAAATCTACGCTCTCCCTCATCGAGGAGATTGAGGCTACGGTCGAATGTTTGGTCTCGCAGAGAGAGGCGCTCACCAGCGGGCGCCTCTCTGACATACAGGGCCTCCTCCAAAACGTAAGGCACGTTGCGGTTAGGGCGCAGGAGGCGGAGAGGGATCGTCATCTGAAAGCTGTGGCATTGGCTCAGCAGTTGAGATGCGATCCTTCAGCTCAGGCGATAGCGTCGCATTTGCCCGAAGATGAAGCGGCTTCACTTACGAGTGTGGTTAAGCGACTGGATATCGTTGTGAGGAAATTGCGTTCGGAGTTGGAAATCTACGGACGCCTCTTGGAGGAAAGCTGCACCTTGGGTGAATTGCTCATTTCGCGCTGGCGCGAAATCGGTAATGGTTTCGGAGGTCCTCGGGGCGGTTTTGAGGTGAGAGGTTAGGGGGGAAGGCGGATGATCAACTCGTTCTTCGGCCTGGAGATGGGGCGCCGGGCCATGGATTACTTCAGGCGCGGCATGGAGACGGCGGGGCACAACATAGCCAACGCGGACGTGGAAGGGTATTCCCGCCAACGGGTCGAGGCCTCTACGACGGAGCCATATACGGTTCCCGGCATGAGCCGCCCGGAGATTCCTCTGCAGATCGGGACTGGCGTCAAGGTCGATGCGATAGTCAGGTTGCGCGACGCCTTTTTGGATGCCCAATATAGAGAGGAGGCGTCTTTGCAAGGCTACTGGGAGGCCCTCGAACAGGCCATCGACAACATCGAACTCTTCGTGAACGAACCTGCCGGCGAAGGTTTGTCGAGCGCCTTAAACGCCTTCTGGTCGGCCTTGCAGGAGCTGCAGAAGCGCCCCGAAAACAGCGCCGCTCGCGAGGGAGTGATCCAGAGCGCCCAAAGCCTAACCGTTTTTCTATCACAACTCGCCCAAAACTATGACCAGTATAGGGTTTCCTTGAACAACGATTTGAAGCTCTCAGTAGAAGAGGCGAACGCGTTGATAGACCAGATCGCCGCCCTGAACGGAACCATCGCCGAGATCCAGGCGGTGGGCGGCAACCCCAACGACCTGTTGGACAGGCGCGACCTCTTGGTGGATAAATTGAGCCTCCTGCTCGATGTATCGGTGGCGTCGACAACCGATCAGGACGATGGGGACTTCAAGATAGACCTCCACGGCAAGACTTTGGTGCAGGGGACGCAGAGCAGGCACCTTGTGCTCGTCTCTATAGCGGGCAATGAAGGATACTACGACGTGCAGGTCGAAGATAACCTCTTCGACCAAGTGTCAGATCCATCCGTCCTCCTGGCCACTGTCGAACAGCGCGCCGCGGAGGCGGTCCATTCCGTCCAAGTAAAGCGCTTGGCCGCAGAGACGGCGTGGAAGGTCGGTTCCACGAGCGGCCTTTCAAACATCACAAGTCCCGACCAGGCCTTGAATTTGCGAGGCTCCTTTGGCCTTCAGGTCAGTTCGGGCGGCGTAATCAAAAGCTCCATCAGCTTTGCCGACTCCGGCGGTAGAGTCTTGGGAACCCCTGGGCCGGGAGAGCCTACAGAGTATTTGTTCCGCCTCGCTGCTGGTGGTTTTGAGAGCGTCATCACGGTGGAATGGAATGGCACCGCTTGGAATATTTCAGACAACTTAAACTCTTCCCATACGCTCGATGCAGGAAGTGACCTTGAACTTGGAGATTTGGAAGACTTTATCAACACCTATTATTCGTCCGATCTAAATGCCTCCGTAGATTCGTCTCGTCTTGTGCTCGAATCTGTCGATCACAACCTCATATCCATAACCGACATCAAAGGGGGGCTCGCCTCTAAGACGGGCCTTGCCGATGAGGGCAAGGCTGTGACGATAGAAGTAGTAGAAGGAGACACCCTTCAAACGATAGCGAACAAGATAAACAGCGCCTATGCGGCCGCCTCCGGAAGCCCGAGCGCTCCAGAGGAATGGCTTAATGCCTCTGTGAAGGAGTCCATATACGGCTCTTACTACCTCGAGCTCGAAAGCCACGTCGTAGGCGAGGCCTACCGCATAAATGTATTGGGCGACGAAGGAGGAAGCTTTTATGCGGCCCAAAACCTCGGCCTTGTGGATAGCGGTGGCAAGACCGGCGTGATCGAAGCTGCCGAAGACGCCCTCTTCCTCTTCGACGGAAGGGAATATCTCTCGTCGAGCAACGCGTTTAAGGATGCCAGGCGGATCACGCCCGACGACGGCTACGCTGCGTCCACGTCCGAAGAAGTGTCTCCGGGGGTGCGCTTGACGCTTCAGTCGACCGGAGACACGAGCATAACCGTACTCCACCACGTCAAGGGAGGCAAGATCCTTGGGCTGCTCGAGGCCCGCGATGACGTCATTTTGAGCCACCTCGACAGCTTCGACGAACTGGCCTACCGCTTGGCGCTCGAGTTCAATGCCATCCATCGCGCCGGCCACGGCATGGGAGACAACGCCGAGCTCACTGGCATATCCTTCTTCAACCCCCTCCCCTCACTTGCAGGTGCGGCCGAGGGCCTTTCCGTAAACGGTGCGCTGGTCGAGGATTCGAGCCTCATAGCCGCTGCCAGCGGTGACGGCACAGGGCACAGCGTCGGAAGCGGAGACGGGTCAAATGCCCTTCGGATGGCGCAGTTAAAGCAGAGCAAGATCTTGAAAGGCAGGAGTGCGAGCTTCAACGAGTTCTATGAATCCTTCATTGCGGCCCTCGGCGCTCAAGGGCAGCGGACTCGCACCATGGCCGATAATCAACGGGCGCTTGTGAACCAGATCAACGCGCAAAGACAGTCGGTCATGGGCGTGAACATCGACGAAGAGATGATGGACATTATCAAGTTTCAGCAGGCATTTAACGCGATGGCTCGCTATATTACGACCATCGACGAGATGCTCGACGTCATCATAAACCGAATGGGCATAGTGGGCCGTTAGCGCTTTTGCGGGAGGGGATCGCAATGAACCGCGTAACCAACTCCATGATGCAGCAGATCTTTCTTTCGGATATGCACAAAAACCTGACTCGCATGTTGGACCTTCAGAGGCAGATGTCCACGGGCAAGCTCTACCAGCGTCCCTCTGACAACCCGATCGGCGTGGTGCGCGAACTTTCGATAGACACCTCCCTCGTGGAGAACGGGCAGTACATAAAGAACTTGGACGATGCCATCTCCTGGCTATCTTATACCGACAGCGCTTTGGATCAGGTCACGAACGTGGCTCAGCGCCTCAGGGAACTCGCTATATATGCCGGAAACGGCGCCCTTTCGGATGTCGATCTGGACGCGATCGCCCAGGAAGTCGAACTGCTGCAGGAAGAGCTCCGCCAGACCGCAAACTACGAAGTGGAGGGAAGGTTCATCTTCGCCGGCCTCGCCACCGGGGAG
>LGFQ01000150.1 GCA_001508935.1 Synergistales bacterium 54_24 | reverse complement strand
GTGCTCGCCAAGTAATTCGAAGAAAACGAGAGAAAAACGGCGAAAAACAGCGCTTTCATGAGAACAGATGCCACCATGGCCATTATCCTATAGTAAACGCCATTAATCATGATTATTGGATGTTGAATATATTGACGCTTATCGCTATCCTTATTCATGGCTTGATTAGCACTCCTTCATATTGAGTGCTAACACAATTTTCGATTAGGAGGGATTCGAGCATGAAGGTGAAACCGCTTGGCGATCGAGTAGTGGTCAAAGTTCTCACGCAGGAGGAGAAGACAAAAGGAGGTATCGTGCTTCCCGATACGGCTAAAGAGAAGCCTCAAGAGGGAGAGGTCATAAGCGTAGGGAGCGGTCGTGTCCTCGATAACGGCCAAAAGCTTCCACTTGAAGTTAAGGTTGGAGACCGCGTAATCTTCAGCAAGTACGCCGGTACGGAGATCAAGATCGATGGAGAGGAATATCTTATCCTCAGCGAGCGCGACGTGCTCGCTGTAGTTGAGCGATAGCGCGAGATTTTATAAAAGGAGGGTGTACGGGAATGGCTAAAATTCTCATGTTCGATGAAGATGCACGTCGAGCTTTGGAGCGAGGAATGGATAAGGTGGCCAGCACTGTGGGCGTGACGCTTGGCCCGAAGGGTCGGAATGTGGTGTTGGAGAAGAAGTTCGGCTCGCCTACCATCACGAACGATGGCGTCACCATCGCCAAGGAGATAGAGCTCGAGGATCCCTTTGAGAATATGGGGGCCCAGCTTCTAAAGGAAGTTGCCTCTAAGACCAACGATGTGGCCGGTGACGGCACCACCACCGCTACAGTGCTCGCTCGCATAATGGTTCGCGAGGGCATGAAAAACGTCGCAGCCGGCGCCAACGGCATGGTGATGCGCCGGGGAATCGAGAAGGCCATCGACGTGGTCGTGGATGAGCTCAAGAAGATGTCGATACCGGTCAAGGACAGAAGCAAGATCGCTCAGGTAGCCGCTATCTCCGCCAACGACAAGGCCATAGGCGAACTCATAGCTGAAGCCATGGAGAAGGTAGGAGAAGAGGGCGTCATCACTGTCGAGGATAGCCAAAGCGTAGGCACCACGTTGGAGATGGTGGAGGGGTTGCAGTTTGATAAGGGTTATATTAGCCCTTACATGATAACCGACCCCGAACGCATGGAGGCCGTCCTCGAAGATGCATACATCCTCATCAATGACGGCAAGATCAGCAACGTAAAGGATCTCCTCCCCATTTTGGAGAAAGCCGTGCAGACGGGCAAGCCATTGCTCATCATAGCGGAAGATGTAGAGGGCGAAGCCCTCGCCACGCTGGTGGTGAACAAACTGCGCGGCATACTCCAGTGCGTCGCGGTGAAGGCTCCCGGCTTTGGCGAGCGCAGGAAGGCCATGCTCCAGGACATCGCCATCGTGACTGGTGGCCAGGTGATAAGCGAGGAGCTCGGCATAAAACTCGAGAACGCCGACCTTTCGATGCTCGGCCGCGCCAAGAAGGTGCGCGTGACCAAGGAGGAGACCACCATAGTAGAGGGCGGTGGCGATCCGGAGGCTATCCGCAAGCGTGCCGCTCAGATTCGCGCCGAGCTCGAGGAGTCCACGTCTGAGTACGACAAGGAAAAACTCCAGGAGCGGCTGGCCAAGTTGGTCGGCGGCGTGGCAGTCATTCAGGTGGGTGCCGCTACCGAGACGGAGCAGAAGGAGCTCAAGCACCGCATCGAAGATGCGCTCTCTGCCACGAGGGCAGCTGTGGAAGAGGGAATCGTCGCAGGCGGCGGCGTGGCCCTGCTCAATGCCCTACCTGCGCTGGAGAAGTTCATCGAGACCCTCGCGGGTGACGAGAAGATCGGAGCCCAAATCGTGCAGAGGGCTATGTCTGAACCCCTCCACCTCATAGCCGAGAATGCCGGCTTCCAGGGCGATGTGGTCGTGGAGAAGGTTAGGAACCTCCCCAAAGGTCACGGCCTCAATGCCGCTTCAGGCGAATACATAGATATGGTACAGGCGGGGATTATCGACCCGCTGAAGGTTACGAGGAGCGCGCTCCAGAATGCCGGCTCCATCGCTGC
>LGFQ01000149.1 GCA_001508935.1 Synergistales bacterium 54_24 | reverse complement strand
GAGCCCATGATTTATTATCCCTTGAGGGCCCTCAGCGAGGCCGGCATAAAGGACATAGCTGTCGTAGTCGGTTGGGGTGGCGAAGCAGTGGAGTCATACCTGGCCTCCAGATGGCCAGATGTGGCGGTGCTCTGGCAGAGAGAGCAGTTGGGCACCGGACACGCTTTGATGGTTGCCGAGCCTTGGTGGGCATCGCTCGATGAGCTGCTCGTTTTGCCTGGCGATGTCCCGCTCGTCGGCGCAGATGTATTGGAGGCGCTGTCGAGGCGTCATATGGACGAGATGACCGAGGCCACCTTTCTGACCATGACCCTCGACGACCCGTCAGGCTATGGCAGGGTGATCCAGGTGGATGGAAGGGTGCGGATAGTCGAGGACAAAGATGCCTCTCAGGCGGAGCGTTCGATTCAGGAGGTCAATAGCGGCATATATGCCTTCAACGCGGCTCCTTTAGCGGATTTGATCCACCGCTTGAATAACGATAATGCCCAAAAGGAGTATTACCTCACGGACGTGGTTCGATTGCTCTCTGCAGATGGAAAGCGCGTGGCCGTGTTGAACTGGCCAGACCCGGAAGAGCTCGCGGGAGTCAATGACCCTGTTCAGCTCGCTCAAGCCGCTGCCATGCTGCGAGACAGGCTGCTTTACCGTTGGATGAAGGAATTTGGCCTGAAGTGTCTCGATCCGAACAGCGTGTGGATCGGCCCAGAAGTCTCCTTCGAGGAGGACGTGTGGATAGATCCGTGGGTCGAGCTGTTGGGCAAAACCTCAGTCGGTAGCGGCAGTCGCATCGCCAGCTTCACCATAATAAGAAACAGCAGGCTTGGAAGCGGCGTGCAGGTGCGCGGACATGTGGTCCTGGAAGATAGCGTCGTGGGCGATGGCGCCACTATTGGCCCCTTTGCGCATCTTCGTAACGGCGCAGAGGTGGGCGAAGGGGCCCACGTGGGGAAATTCGTGGAGATCAAAAATTCCACCGTGGGCCAAAACAGCAAGGTCCCCCATCTTTCATATATAGGCGATGCCGTCATAGGGAAGGAGACGAATATAGGGGCCGGAACGATAACGTGCAACTTCGATGGCCGCAGGAAGCATCAGACACACATAGGCGACCGCTGTTTCGTGGGCAGCGACACGATGCTCGTGGCTCCGGTATCGCTCGGCGACGATTCATATACCGGGGCGGGGTCGGTCATCACGCGCGATGTCCCAGAGGGCGCCCTCGCCATAGCCAGGGCGAGGCAGCGCAACGTGGAAGGATGGGCAAAGAAAAGGAAGGAGGAAGAAAGGTAGATGGCGGATAGGCTTAGGGAAATGAAGATTTTTTCTGGTAGCGCCCATCCGGAGTTTGCCCAAAGGGTGAGCGAGAACCTTCGCGTGCCCCTCTCGAGTGCGAAGGTTAGCAGGTTTTCCGACGGCGAGGTCAGCGTCTCAATTGAAGAGAGCGTCAGGGGTGCAGATGTCTATGTCATACAGCCGACCTGCCCCCCAGTGAACGAAAACCTCATGGAACTGTTGATCCTCATAGATGCGCTCAAGCGGGCTTCGGCCTATCAGATAAACGTAGTGATGCCCTACTTCGGCTATGCCAGGCAGGACAGGAAGACGCGGTCGCGAGAACCGATCACGGCGAAGCTCGTCGCGAACCTTTTGGAAAAGGCCGGAGCCAATCGCGTCATATCCGCCGACCTCCATGCGGGGCAGATCCAGGGTTTCTTCGATATTCCAGTTGACCACCTTATGGCCATCCCCCTTATGGCTTCCTATTGTCACAAGACGCTCAAGGAAGAGCTTAAAGAAGGGAAGGTGGCTGTGGCTGCGCCTGACATAGGCGGCGTGGTCAGGGCGCGCCGCTTTGCCCTTCAGATCAATGCGGATCTCGCTATAGTGGACAAGAGGCGCTCCTATGAGGTGGCCAATTACTGCGAGGTCTTGGAGATCATAGGCGATGTGAGAGGCAAAACGGTCGTGATGATCGACGACATGATAGACACAGCGGGGACGGTCTCCAAGGCGTCCGAGGCGCTGATCAAAAGAGGGGCTGAAAAGGTATATGTGTGCGCCACTCACGGCATTTTGTCCGGGCCGGCC